>MWBX01000018.1 GCA_002069755.1 Parcubacteria group bacterium ADurb.Bin247 | reverse complement strand
ATTGGGTTATGATCACGAAAAGGGGCAAAAAGAAAGAGATTTAATGAGAATAAAAGAAGATTTTTATCTGTCGTGTTAAATTATTTAACTATTTAACCAAAACTTTCTTTTTAACATTTATTTTTTTAATTTTGTAAAGCTCTTTTAATTACCTCATCTTAGAGATTTCCACGCATTTTTTAGATTTTATATGATTTAATGCATAGTTGTTGTAATTTTAAAAGAAGAGTAGTATACTCAATTATTAAGCTTTAAAATTTATGTCTAATAATATTATTACAGGTATAGATATTGGAACTGGCAGTGTTAAGGTTGTTTCAGCGAGAAAAAATCCTGAAACTTTAAATTTTGAAGTTTTGGCCAAAGTTCAAAAGCCAATACTTGGCGTAAGAAAAGGAGTTGTTTCTAGTGTTGAGGATGTCGCTAGCGCTATTAAAGAATGTATTAAAGAAATTGAAGTTCAGATTAACGAAAAAGTAGATGGTGTTTATGCTAATGCTAATGGAAGCCATATATCGTGTAGTTCTTCTCAGGGGTTAGTTTCTGTTTCTCGGGCTGATCAAAAAATATCTTCAGAAGATATAGATAGAGTTATTCAAGCAGCAAAAGCTTTTCCGGTTTCTAAAAATAAAGAAATAATAGATGTTTATCCCAAAGAATTTATTATTGATGGAGAGAGAGGAATTAAAGATCCCCTTGATATGCAGGGAGTTAGATTTGAGGTAGAAGTCTTAGTGGTTGAGGGTTTTTCTCAGTATATTAAAAATACAAGTCAGGCAGTGCTAGACAGTGAATTACAATTATACGATGTTGTAATTAATCCTTTAGCCTCTGCTAGCTCTGTCGTCAGTTCAAAGGATAAAGAAAGGGGGGTTGCAATTATTGATATAGGGGCTAGTACAACATCGTTGGCTGTTTTTGAAGAGGGTAATCTTTTACACTTAGCTGTTTTTCCAATTGGATCTAACAATATTACTAACGATATTGCAATTGGACTTAAAACCGATATTGATACCGCTGAAGAAATTAAGCTTAATTTTGGTTCTTGTTCGGCTCAGAAGGGAGATAAAAAGATAGAAAAAGTAACGTCAAAAGAATTAGAAGAGGTTGTTTCTTTTTCTCGTGGCAATTTAAGAAAAATAATTGAGGCTCGTGTCTCCGAAGTTTTTGATCTAATAAAAGCTGATTTAGAAAAAATATCTAAAAATCAAAAACTTCCATCGGGGATAATATTAACAGGTGGTGGCTCAGAGTTGCCTGGAATATCAGAATTAGCTAAAAAAGAGTTTAAGCTTCCTTGTCGTATTGGTCATCCATTAAACTTTACTCCCGAAATAGTAGATCCTAAATTTTCAGTTGCTTGTGGTTTGGTTGTAGTTGGAAGCGATCTAGACAATAGTGAGGAAAGTAGTATGTTTTCGGGAATTGGAAATAAAATTAAAAGGTTTTTCAAAATGTTTATACCATAATGGATAAAATAACAAAAATTAAAGTAGTTGGTGTTGGCGGTTCTGGCTCTAATGCTATTACCAGGATGATGAAGTGCAAATTAGAAGGTGTTGAGTTGATAGCTATTAATACTGATTTGCAAGATTTAAAGAAAACCAATGCTCACACCAAGATAAGAATTGGCAAAGAGAGCACCAAGGGTTTGGGCACTGGAATGAACCCTAATTTAGGGCGGTTAGCCGCTGAAGAAGACCGAGAAACCATTAAGCAAGCAATATCAGGAGCAGATTTAATTTTTATTACTTGTGGTCTTGGAGGGGGAACTGGTACTGGTGTTGCGCCAGTGATTGCTCAAATCGCTAAAGAAATGAATATATTAACGATAGCGGTTGTTACTACGCCGTTTTCTTTTGAGGGCAAAGAAAGGTTGCGTATTGCTAGCAAGGGAGAAGAGGTATTAAAGTCTAGTGTTGACACCTTAATATCTGTTTCTAACGATAAGCTTTATGGATTTATAGACTCTAAAATGTCTATTGATTCTGCTTTTTGGATGTGCGATGAAGTTTTAAGACAAGCAGTAAGTGGAATATCTGACCTTATTACGTTACCTGGAATTATTAATATTGATTTTGCCGATGTAAAAGCAATGTTAAAAAATTCTGGTTCAGCTATTTTTGGTATTGGTATAGCTTCAGGTGAAAATAGATATAAAGAAGCTACACTAAGCGCATTAAATTCCCCCTTTATAGATGTTTCGTGTAATAAAGCAAAAGGAGTTCTTTTTAATGTCAGTGGTGGCGAAGATATTAGTTTAGTGGAAATTAACGAGATTGCTAAGACAATTAAAGAAAGAGTGTCGTCAGATGCTAGAATAATATTTGGTGCCGTTCAAGGCGAAGATCTTAAAAAAGGTGAAATTAAAGTAACTGTTGTCGTAACAGGATTTTAAATATTAATTTAATTATAATTATGGAGAACAAAATTAAATCTGTTAAAAAAAGAAGTGGGGAGATTGTTGATTTTGATTTGGAAAAGATAAGAATGGCGGCTTATAAAGCGCTTACATCTTCTGGTCAAGGAGATGGTATAATATCGGCTCGTGTTGCAAAAAGGGTGGGTGAGTTGATTGAAATGAGATTTGAAGAAAACGAAATACCTAACGTTGAGCAGATCCAAGATATAGTGGAAGAAGTCTTAATATTAGAGGGTTTGGTAGAGGCCGCTAAAGCATTTATTCTTTATCGAGAAAAAAGAAGAGAAATTAGAGAAACTATTGCTGAGTTTGATGAGTCAACTGAAATTATTGACAAGTATTTAAAAGAGCTAGATTGGCAAATAAAAGAGAACGCCAATATGACATACTCTCTACAAGGTCTTAATCAGTATGTTGTTTCTCGTGTTGCTAAGAAGTATTGGCTTAATAGGGTTTATCCTGAAAATATTAGAAAGGTTGCCGAAGAAGAAGACATACATATTCATGACTTAGATTCTTTGTCCACTTATTGTTGTGGTTGGGATTTGCAAGATTTATTAGTTAGAGGTTTTGGAGGGGTTCCGTCTAAGATAGAATCTAAACCTCCAAAGCATCTAAGAACCGCTTTGGGTCAAATTGTTAATTTCTTTTTTACTCTTCAAGGAGAAAGTGCTGGTGCCCAAGCAATGAGTAACTTTGATACTCTTTTAGCTCCATTTATTAGATACGATAACTTGAGTTATAACCAAGTAAAACAATCAATTCAAGAATTTTTATTTAATTGCATGGTGCCAACTAGAGTTGGATTTCAAACTCCTTTTATTAACCTTTCACTAGATGTTAAGGTTCCTAAGTTTTTAGAAAATCAGCCAGTTATAATTGGTGGTAAAGCACAAGACAAAAAATATGGAGAATTTCAACCAGAAATGGATGTCTTGAATAGGACATTTTATGAAGTAATAATGGAAGGTGATTCTAAGGGGAGACCATTTACATTTCCAATTCCAACGATATCAATTACCAAAGATTTTGATTGGGACAATCCTAGTCTTGAGCCAATGTGGGAAGCAACAGCCAAATATGGAATAAATTATTTTTCAAATTTTGTTCAATCTGATATGAATCCAGAAGATTTCAGAAGTATGTGTTGCCGATTAAGATTGTCTAATAAAGAACTCATAAGAAGAGGAGGTGGTTTGTTTGGTTCTCAGCCATTAACTGGTTCTATTGGCGTTGTTACCATTAATATGCCTAGGATAGGGTATACATCTAAAACAAGAAAAGAGTTTTTTGAAAGATTAGGTTATTTAATGGATGTTTCTAAAGAGAGCCTCGAGATTAAAAGAAAAGCCCTTGATGACTTAATAGAAAAGGGATTGTATCCCTATACTAGATATTACTTAAGCTCAGTTAAAACAATGAGAGGAAGTTATTTCGGTAATCATTTTTCTACAATTGGTCTTTTAGGGATGAACGAAGCAATAATGAATTTTATGGGAGAAGATATTGGCACTAAGCGTGGCAAAGCTTTTGCCCTAGAAGTACTTAACTTTATGAGAGATAGATTGATAGAATATCAAGAAAGTACTGACAACTTGTACAATTTAGAAGCAACTCCGGCTGAAGGAACATCTTTTCGTCAGGCTAAATCAGATAGAGAAAAATATCCTGATATTATAACGGCAGGGACTAAAAAAATTCCATATTATACTAATTCAACTCACTTACCTGTAAATTATACCGATGATATTTTTGAAGCACTAGATCATCAAGATAAACTTCAATGTGCCTATACTGGAGGAACTGTTCTTCATTTATTTGCTGGAGAGAAGGCAACCGATATTGAATCGGTTAAGAAGTTAATTAAAACTGTTTTTGAGAAATATCATTTGCCATATATTACGTTTACACCAACATTTTCAATTTGTCCTTCTCATGGGTATATCGCTGGAGAGCATTTTAGTTGTCCTAAATGTACTATAGAGCAACCTTGCGAAGTTTATTCTAGAATTGTTGGCTATATTCGTCCAGTTCAGCAGTTTAACCTTGGAAAACAGCAAGAATTCAAAGAGAGAAAGAATTATAAAGTGAAAGTAGCATGATTGAAATTGGTGGGTTGCAAAAGACTACTTTAATTGATTATCCAGGCAATGTTGCTTGTACGGTGTTTTTAGTTGGTTGTAATTTTCGTTGTCCTTGGTGCTATTCTCCTGAAATTGTTTTGCCCGACTTAATCACTCGTCAACCAAAAATACATCAAAGAGATTTTTTTGATTTTTTAGAATCTAGAAAAGGATTATTGACTGGAGTTGTTGTCTGTGGGGGAGAACCTACAATTCATCCTGAGATATTTGATTTTTTAGCTAAGATAAAATCTTTTGGATTTAAAGTAAAGCTAGATACTAATGGCTCTAATCCAGAAGTATTAAAAGAAATATTGAATAAAAATTTAGTTCAATATATTGCTATGGATGTTAAATCAATTCTTGTTGATCAGAAATATAAAGAAATTACTGGCTCTGGTATTGATGTTAATTTAATCAAAGAAAGTATCAATTTAATTAAATCATCTGATATTGATTATGAATTTAGAACTACTGTTGTGCCAACATTTCATAGTGTTGAAGACATAGTTCAAATAGCTAAATCAATAGCTCCAGCTAAAAAGTATTTTATTCAGTCTTTTCGGCCCGAGAAGAACATCGATTCTCGCTTGACTTCGGTTGAACCGTATCCTGAAGATGTGATGATTGAAATTAAGAATAAAATATCTCATCTTTTCGAAGTTTGTAGCGTAAGATGACCAAATCTCAAAAACTAGTTTCTCTTTGTATTGCTTTTGCTATAGGGATATTTTTATATCCTTTTGGGAATTGGTTTTTAATTTTAGGTCTAGCTATATTTTTATCTTTTCTTTCTTCTGAGAAAAGGTTTTTTGGTATTTTGTTAATTGTGGTTTGGTTTGGTTCTTTTTGGTATAATATTTTTGTAGATTATGATTATAATTTAAGCGAAGATTCTTTTTCAGGTGTTGTGATTGCTAGCCCAAAACCAGGCAATTTTGTTTTAGATGTTAATAAAGAAAAGGTTTTATTGTCTACAGATGTTAGGGCTAATTACAAGTGTGGAGATGTTCTTTTAGTTTCTGATCCACCCAAGAAGCCCGAGCCATTTGATGGATTTGATTATCCTAATTATTTAGCCAAAGATGGAATTCGCTACACCGTTTTTTCTAATAATGTTATGGTTGTTGGTAGTGAAGAATTATTAAGATGTTATTTGTATAGTTTTAAAGATAAAGCTCAAAATTATATCTTTCGTGGTTTACCCGAACCAAACTCGTCAATTGTATCAGCGATGCTTTTGGGTGATAAAAAAGGTATAGATGATCATTGGAGAAATGTTTTAGCTATTGCAGGAGTTAGCCATATTGTTGCCGTGTCTGGACTTCATGTAACCGTTATTTCTGTAATATTTTCTATGATTGCCAATAGTATTGGAATATCTAGGAGAAAAGCTTTAATTTTTGTAATTTTAGCAGTTTTGTTTTTTGTTTTAATGACCGGATTGCAGTCATCGGCAATAAGGGCGGGGATTATGGGGACTGTGGCTTCTCTAGCTATATTTTTTGGAAGAATGAATAGTTCAATAAGAGTGGTATGTATTACTGCGGCAATTATGTTATTGTTTAATCCATTATTGTTAATTCATGATATTGGGTTTCAATTATCTTTTTTGGCAGTTTTGGGAATAATATTATACAGCTCTTTTTTTGAAAGATTATTTTATTTTGCTCCTAAGATATTAAAAGAGATTTTGGCAATGAGTTTTGCTTCTTATATTTTTACATTTCCTGTTTTAATGTATCATTTTGGATCGGTTTCTTTGGTTTTTCCAATTACTAATATGTTAATTGTTCCATTATTGTATCCAATTATGATTGTTGGGATTGCTTTTGTTTTTGTTTCTTTTATTTCTGAGTTCTTGGCTTTCTTTTTATTAATTCCTTTGTGGCTAATGACGCAGTATCTTGTTTTAGTAATAAGTTATTTTTCTCAATTTGATTGGTCTTATATCAGTTTTAATTTTATTTGGGCACTAGTTTTGGTTGCTGTTTTTCTTTTTTGGGTTTGGAAGCCGAAAGAATCGAATTGGTATTAGTCATTTTTTGTGCTATAATGCTTCCAAATATTCCGCTTTTTAGGAAAACTTAGAGATGAAAAACGAACAATATTACTTAAAAGTTTCAAGATATTCTGATTTAGAAGATAAAAACGAAAGAATACTATATCGATTCTTAGAAATGTTAACAGGGTTAATTTCTTGGTCTATTTTGATTTTAGCAATCCTTTGTTCTTATTTCTATCCACTTTTAGCGGCATCAGCTATTGTTATTTATGCTGTTTATTGGTTTCTTCGCTCTATTTATTTCTCTGTTCATTTAAGAAGTGGCTATGCTAAGATGAAAAAGGTAGAGAAAATAGATTGGTTAGGGAAATTAGACAATACTAACATTTATCATTTAATTATAATTCCTACTTATGATGAATCGGAGAAGATATTAAGAAACACAATACAATCTATTGCTAAAAACGATTATCCTTTAAATAAAATGATATTAGTTTTGGCTTTTGAAGAAAGAGCGGGGGAGGCTGCAATTCAAAAAGCTAATATTTTGAAGAAAGAATTTGAGGGAGTATTTTTTAGAGTATTGACTACATTTCACCCTAAAGATATTCCTGGAGAGATTGCTGGTAAAAGTTCTAACGAAGCATGGGCAACTAAAATAGCTAAAAAAGAAGTAATTGATAAATTAAATATTCCTTACGAAAATGTTGTTTTAACTTCTCTAGACTCAGATACTATTGTTTATCCTAAATATTTTAGCCGTTTAACCTATCTTTATCTCACAGTAGATAATCCAACTAGAAGTAGTTTTCAGCCAGTTCCTTTATATATTAATAATATATGGGAGGCATCTCCAGTTTCAAGAATATTTGCTTTTTCTTCTACATTTTGGCACACCATTAACCAAGAAAGACCTGAAAAACTGGTTACTTTTTCTTCTCATTCTATGAGTTTTAAGGCTTTGTTAGATATTGATTTTAAACAAACTAATGTTGTTTCTGAAGATTCTAGAGTTTTTTGGCAATGTTTTTTGAAGTATGACGGAGACTATAAAACAGTTCCAATGTATTATCCGGTATCAATGGATGCTAATGCGGCGCCAACGTTTATTCAGACAGTAGCTAATATTTACAAACAAACTAGACGTTGGGCTTATGGAGTAGAAAATGTTCCTTATTTTATATTTGGATTTATTAAAAACAAAAAGATACCAATGTCTAAAAAGATACCAATGCTGATTGAAATGATTGAAGGTAGGGTAAGTTGGGCCGTGGCTCCTACTTTAATATTTCTCCTCGGTTGGCTACCCTTTTTCTTAGGAAAAGAAGAGTTTTCTGAGACAGTTGCCTCGCATAGTCTACCTTTAGTGCTAAGCAGGATTCTTACATTTGCTATGATTGGACTAATTGGCTCAGCCTATTTGAGTATACTTCTTTTACCTCCTAGACCATTAGAGTATAGTAGATCTAAGGTGCTTGTTTTTTTATTTCAATGGGTTTTAGTTCCTTTTACAATGATATTTTTTAGTGCTTTGCCAGCTTTAGATGCGCAAACAAGGCTTATGCTGGGTAAGTATATGGGATTTTGGCCGACACCCAAGTTTAGACGGAATGTGGCCTAGTAGCTAGGGCGCCGGTTTCGGGTACCGGAGATCAGGGGTGCGAGTCCCCTCATTCCGACATTTGACAGTTTTTTAAAAATCAATTAACATATAGTTATGGATAAAAACATTAATCGCATTATTATCGGTTTAGTTTTAGTTCTCGTTTTGTTAGTTGGAGTTTTGGTTGGTCATTGGATTAATAGCAAGCCCGTTGTTTATGAGGCTGAGCAGTCATATATTCCAGTTACTATATCTCAAGAACAGGCGGTAATTTCGGCGGTAGAAGATGTTTCACCAGCTGTTGTTAGTATTGTGGCAGTTAAAGATATTCCAATTATTCAAAGAAGAAGTATTGACCCTTTTAATTTCTATTACGACCCATTCTTTGATTATTTCTACGAAGAAAGAGGAACTGAGAGAGTAGAAGTTGGTGGTGGAACTGGATTTATTATTTCTAGCGATGGATTAGTTTTAACTAATTGTCATGTTGTGTCCGATTCGGATGCTGAGTATACTGTTTTTACTAACGATGGTAGTCAGTACGAAGTTGAAATTTTGGCACGAGACAGTTTTCAAGATTTAGCAATGTTAAAAATCAAAGAAGGTGGCAGTTTTCCAACAGTTAAGATTGGTGATTCATCTAGTTTGAAAATAGGACAGACAGTTGTTGCAATTGGTAATTCTTTAGGTGAATTTAGAAATACTGTTTCAGTTGGAGTTGTTTCTGGTCTAGGGCGATCAATATCAGCAACCGATGGTCGAACTAGTCAACTACTAGAAGATGTTATTCAGACCGATGCCGCTATTAATAGTGGTAATTCGGGAGGACCATTACTTAACTTAAGAGGGGAGGTTATTGGTATTAATACTGCTATGGTTGTTGGAGCTCAAAATATTGGCTTTAGTATTCCAATATCTAGGGCTCAAAAGATGATAGAAAGTATTGAATTGCACGGAGAGTTAATATATCCTTTTTTGGGAGTAAGGTATGTTATGGTTGGTAAAAACAGTGATTTAGGTGTTGATTATGGTGCTTTTATTATCCCTGGTGATATTAATGAGCCGGGAATAGAGCCTGATTCGGCGGCTGAGAAGGCTGGACTTAAAGAGGGCGATATTATTTTAGAGTTTGATGGTCAAAGGTTAGATTTGACAAATCATTTAGCTAAAGTGATTACTAATTACAATCCGGGTGATGAGGTAGAGTTAAAAGTGCTAAGAGATGGTAATGAGTTAATTATTAATGTTAAATTAGGTAGTAAAAAAATATGATGAATAACAAATTTTTAAATCCATTATTGATAGTAGTAATCGTTTTTATGGTTTCTTTAATTATACTTGTTAATGTTCAAATATTTAATGGTGTGAAAGAGGGATCATATATCGGTAAGGGTTATGAGTTTCAAAATATAATAAGCTTTTCAGGTGAGGGTGAAGTTTATGTTAAACCAGACATGGGTCTTGTAACTTTATCTGTTGTCAACGAGGATAAAGATGTTTCTAGTGCAACAGAAGAGAATACTAAAAGAGTGAATAACATTATTCTCTTTTTAAAGAATAATAATGTTGAAGAAAAAGATATTAAAACAACTGATTTTAGTATTAGTCCAAGATATGATTATCTAGATTCAGGTAAAAGAGTTTTAGCAGGTTATCAAATAAATCAAAGTGTAGAAGTTAAGATAAGAGACATTGGCAATGTTGGTACTATTTTAGAGGGAGCAGTAACTGCAGGGGCTAATCAGGTTGGTAGTATTAACTTTGTTGTTGATGACAGCGAAGAGTATGAAAAAGAAGCACGAGCATTGGCTATTGCCGATGCTAAGCAAAAAGCATATGAATTGTCTGAGCAGTTAGGAGTTACATTGGTTGAAATTGTGAACTTTAGCGAAGGTGGCAATTATCCTATATATGATTACGATGAGTATTCAGAAAAAAGAGTTGTTGGAATGGGTATGTTAGAGTCTTCAGTTCCAGATATTCAAGTTGGAGAAAATACTATTCGTTCATCAGTTTCAATCTCCTATAGTATTAAGTAGTTTTTGAAATATAATTAGCACGGCAATCATTGTGATTGTCGTGCTTTTTTCTTTTCTTCTAGGAAGTATAATTCTAAAAGTTTGTTCACATTGAGGGCACTTAAATGTAAATGTGAAATATTCTGACATAGTATTTTTAATTATTTGACAAAAATGTATTGTTATAATAACATTAGAATTAATTGATAACAAAAATGTTATGAAAACAATAAAAAATATTAGTTTGTTTTGTGGAATAGTATTTTCAATTTTCTTTGTTAGTTTTATGGTATTAGCCTGGAGTGCTCCAAGTTCAGCTCCTACGGGTGGCAATGTAGCCATACCGATTAACGAGAGTTCAGTTGCTCAAATAAAAACAGGACCTTTAGAGGTGCAGGGTCTTTTTATAGCTCAAAGCAATGTTGGAATAGGAACCACTAGCCCACGAGCAAAACTTACAATTGCTGACGGTGGATCTCCTATGGGTGCAAGATTTCTTGATATTGGTGATGATGTTTACTTAACAGATATCGACTTAGCGAATACTCTTGGTATTTATGGTATTCAAGATATTACTCGGTCACGTCTTAAACTTGGCTCAACAGGAGGTATAATATCTGGCTATAATAATAATATTG
>MWBX01000017.1 GCA_002069755.1 Parcubacteria group bacterium ADurb.Bin247 | reverse complement strand
TCAATCATTATTAAGGGTGGAGATCATGATCTTGCAAGACCCGACATGAGAGATCAATGGATTGGCCCCACAGTTGAATTTATTGAGAAGTAAAAGCACACGATAAAGATCTCATTAATTAAAATAGGTTCGAACATAGTCCATTTTGGGGGCACTCAAATCAATCATCAATTTCATGCGCATGTTGTATTGGATAAGACTAAGCATTGTAAAACTCAAAAAAGAGTGGTAAGCATTTGTCATAGTTTCTTTTTTTAAACATGAATATTTTTTCAATAGATATACAAGAACCATACCTTACTTTTGTTATAAATGGAGAAAAGACAATTGAGGGAAGGTTGAATAAAGGAAAATTTGCTCAAATTAAGGCTGGAGATATTTTAAAGGTTGGTCCAGATGGGATACAATTCAGGGTATTAAATAAAAATATTTATTCTACATTTAGAGAAATGATAGAAAAAGAAGGATTGGCGAATATTGTTCCAGATAAGGATAACATTGATGATGCTACGAATATTTATTATAATTTCTATACCAAAGATCAAGAAAAAGAATTTGGTATAGTTGCTATAAGAGTTAGTAGAATATGATGGGTTTACGCATCAGCAAGCTGTATATGGGGCAGAAGCTGTAGGGTATTAAAAAATTAAAATTATTAAATAAAAGTTATGGTTTTATTAAACATCCTAATTGCTTGTTTTTTGATAAGTATCTGTGTTTGGGTAGCAGTTCTGTTTTTGTTTTTTAGAAAAGAAACGCTTTCTAAAATAACGATGTTTTTAGTTTCTTTTTCGGCAGGCGCTCTAATTGGAGGTGCTTTCTTGCATTTATTACCCGAAGCCTCCGAAGGAATGGAAGCAGAAAAATTATTCTTTGTTGTGCTGTTCGCTTTCGTCAGTTTCTTTTTAATAGAAAAATTATTCCACTGGCGGCACTGTCATAAAGAAAATTGTGAAGTTCATTCATTGGGTTATATGAATTTAGTCGGGGATTCTTTGCATAATTTTATTGATGGACTTGTAATCGCAAGCGTTTTTATGGTTGATTTTAAATTAGGAATAACAACAACGCTTGCCATAGCTTTGCATGAAATACCGCAGGAGATCGGCGACTTTGGTGTTCTCATTCACGCAGGATTTAATAAGGGAAAAGCATTAGTGTTAAATTACATTGTTGCAACAATGGTTATCTTGGGCGGTGTTGTTGGGTATTTCGCTTCTTTTTATATTGAGGACGTAATGCCATATCTTTTACCAATTGCCGCAGGCGGATTTATCTACATAGCCTCTTCAGATTTAATGCCAGAAATAAGAGAAGAGACCAATCTTAAAAAATCAATTATGTCTTTTGGCATATTCTTACTGGGAATTATCTTTATGTATACTGTGAAGTTTTTAGAACACTAAATATTTTATTGTGAACAAGTCTCGTTATGGCGTTGAAAGAGGGAAGATGCCCTCTTTTTAATTATATATTGTAGAAGTAATTTATTATTCTTTGTAATTTTAATTCTAGTGTTATTCACGATATGAAATACACAAGACTATTTTTTAATTGAGATGGCTTTTTGAAATTAAAAAAAGAGGATTGCATTTTTGATTTGCAACCCCTAGCCTCTTATTTTTTAAATAAGAGAAATAATATATTTTCCTAGATAGACTATAATCATAATAAGAATATAGACCACTAGGAGTATAACTGATATTCCCAGGACTACTAGAAGTGCTGGCAACGCGAAAAATCCGATAAAAAATCCAGCAATGGCGCCTATTACGCCATACGAGAGACCTCCTCCGATTGCCCCGAAAATCCCAAAGATGATCATTATTAAAAAGAGACTCGGATCGGAAGCTGGTGCCGTGCAGATCTTAACAATACAACTCATAATAACCACCTCCCATTTTTTTAAAGAACTCATCGGGTCTTTCCGCATCGACTCTCATTCTGGTATTATTTATAGAATAAAAAACTATTATTGTCAATACATAGTCTTATTCAATGCAACATGCACATGAAATGCCCCACACCCGTCAATACAAAATGAGCACGGACTTCATACTCATTTGGTATTGGACAAGACTTTGTCCTTTCATTATTAATATTTTTCTGTTAGAATAAAAAAAAGATAACAATATGGAAATAATTAATTTTGAAGATTTTAGTAAGGTAGGTCTAAGAGTTGCTAAGATATTAGAAGCCGTAAAAGTAGATGGTTCGTCTAAGCTTATTAAAATAATTATTGATCTTGGGCATGAAAAAAGGCAAGTGTTAGCAGGAATAGGAGAATATTATCTTCCAGAAGATTTAGTAGGTAAAAATGTTGTGGTTGTTGCCAATCTTTTGCCTAGAAAGATTATGGGTTTTGATAGCGAGGCGATGATTTTAGCAGTTAAAGATAGTAATAATTTATCTTTGTTGAGCATAGAAAAAGACATAGAAGTTGGATCTAGGGTTAGCTAATATAACTAAGTTAATTGGTAAGAGTTTTGATTTTTTTAGTTAACCTTTAGAAGATACCCGAATGATGAAAGATAAATAAAAAGATGGAAGGTCTTTAGAAGACATTGGTTTGGAGTTAAAAATAATTGTAAAATCTTTGCCGAAGAAGGCAAAGATAGCGCTGTTGCATTAGGTCTACGATAGCAGAAAGATTTAGTTTACTTTTTATGGGCATTTATTGAAAAGATTACCTGGTTTTTCTATGTTAGTAGACTTAAAGGGAGAACCAATTTTTACTGCTGAGACGATTGAGCATTGTTGGATTTCTTTTGAAGAGTTCTAGCAAGGGAATCAATTTTCTTGTATTGGTGGAAAGTAGAATTTTAGTTTTTTGATTCATGGGTCAATTTTTCAAAGCTAGAGAGATTAATTTTTCAGCTTGTTTTTATTATTATTTTATTGTAGATTTAATTTATGAATTTGCTAATGCTTGGTTTAGTATTTGTTTTTTCTTTATTCATTTTAATAAAAGGAGCAGATGTTTTTGTTGAAGAAGCTAAAACAATTGGAGTAAAAATGGGTATGTCCCCATTTGCAATTGGGGTGTTAATTGTTGGAATGGGAACATCTTTGCCTGAATTAGCATCTTCTTTAGCCGCAGTTTATAACAACGAGACAACGATGGTTACCGCTAACGTTGTTGGTTCTAATATTACCAATATTTTGTTAATTGTTGGTCTTTTAGCATTAATTTCTCCTAAAATAGTTATTAGGCGAGATTTAATGAAAAGTGAATTGCCAATTTTTGTTATTGCAACAACTCACTTTCTTTTTATTATCCATGACGGAATAGTTACAAGAGTTGAATCGTTCTTACTTTTAGGAACTTTTGCAGCTTATCTTTGGTATATAATAAAAGAGCCTCCAAGTGATCTCGAGGTTATTGAAGAAGTTTCAAAAGAGGACAATAGTAATTTATTTAAAAGCATTGCTCTTTTAGTAGTTGGATTAGTAGCGATTGTTTTGGGAGCTCATTTTACCGTTTATTCGGCGATTGAAATGGCATCATTAATTGGTGTTCCGATAAGTATCGTGACAATATTGGGTATTGCAATTGGAACTTCTTTACCTGAATTGGCAGCATCTTTTAAAGCAATCAAAATAGGAGATGCCGATTTGGCAATTGGAAATATATTTGGATCAAATGTAATGAATATGTTGTTTGTGGTTGGTTTGCCAGCATTTTTTACTAATCTTTTAGTAGATAATGTTGTTATGGAGATGGGTATGTATATTTTATTAGCTACATCGGTTATTTTCTTTGTTCATGGTCTTTCTCGTCGTTTAATGCGTTGGGAAGGGGCAATGCTTTTACTTTTCTTTGCATTTTTTGTAATTCAACTCTTTCAATATATTTAGTTGCAGTATTTTTTAAATTTTTCTTAATTTTGTTTTCTCCTTTTTATTGTCATTGTCTCTCGATTATTCCGTCATAAGTATTTTTAAATATTTAACTTTAAATAATTTTCTTTTAAGTAGCTAACGCTTACACTCTTTTGTTTTAAGTTACAGTTTTGTCAAAATTAATATTTTTAAAATTTCCAATATTTTCTTTCATATTGTTATAGTATGTAGAAGGTGATAATAATTGTCCAATGATAACAAAACAACAAAGTGATTTTTTAAAACTTATAGCTCTTTGTGCAATGGTTTTTGATCATATTGGTTTTTATCTTTTACCCGAATTGGTTGAATTAAGAGCTATCGGGCGAATAGCTTTTCCAATATTTGCCTATCAATTAACGATAGGTTATTCAATGACTTCAAGTAAGAAAGATTATTTTTATCGCTTAATTATCGTTGGCTTAGTATCTCAAATACCTCATTATTTTCTATCAAATGAACTCTATTTGAATATTCTTTTTACTCTAGCTTTAGGAGTTCTTGCACTATATTCTATTGATAAGAAAAAGTATTATTATCTTTTCTTAATAATACCATTATCTTTTTTATGCTCCTATTCGGTATATGGAATATTAATAATTCTTATTTTCTATATTTTTAAGGGGGCAATGCAGTTTGGATTGTTTGCTTTTTCTACGATTTTATATTCTCTTTATGTTTTATGGCCAATTCAGGCTTTTGCATTATTTGCATTTCCTATAATTACCAATCCGATTTTTAAGATTACTTTACCTAAAAACTTTTTCTATATTTTTTACCCCGCCCATCTTTTAGTTATTTTGTTAATTAAAAAATTGATAATAGGTTAGTATTAGTTAGTAAGTATTTTTATATTTTTAAAAAACTTTGAACAATGAAAAAATTACAGAAATTTATAGCTGATTGTGGATATTGCTTGAGAAGAGAAGCAGAGAAGTTAATAGCTCAAAAGCAAGTGAGAGTTAATAAAAGGATTGCTGAGATTGGAATGTCGGTGAGCGATGATATAAGGTTACTGTGTGTGGTGCCCGGGTGTTATTGGGTGTTTTGGTAGAACAGTATTAAATTTACAAAGAACAAGAATAGGTAAATACAAAATAGGCAATTTGAAAAAAGCATCTGGGTTTTTACTAATAAATCTGATTGCTATTGACAATATATTGTTATGGGTATATATTCATAATAAAGGCCGATTATTAAAATTAATTTAAAAAAAATATGCCAAGATTTGATCAAACAGGTCCATTTGGACAAGGTCCCATGACAGGTAGAGGTTTAGGTTGTTGCAGGTATGGTAGAAGGTTCTTCTCTCCTAAGAACGAGCTTGCCGCTCTAGAACAAGAAGAGAAAATGTTATTAGAAGAAAAAGAAATGATTGAAGAAGAAATAAATGCTATTAGAGAAGAAAAAAAGGCTCTTAGGGAGTAAAATGAAAAAGTCTAGTAATTTTGTATTGCTAGACTTTAAGATTATGGCTAGACCAAGACGTTTCAAAAGAATATGCTTCAATCCATCAGTAGACTATTTTAAGCCAAGAGGTATTCCACTAAATTCTTTGAAAGTTGTTGAATTAAGCTTTGAAGAGATGGAGACGCTAAGGCTAAAAGATGTTCGAAAAATGGATCAAATAGATGCAGCAAAAGAAATGAATACTTCTCAGAGTACATTTCAAAGAATATTATCTTCTGCTAGAGAGAAGGTTTCTTTTGCTTTGGTCAACGGTTATGCTATCAAAATTATTAAAGAATAATATGAGTTTAACTATAATAAAACTAGGTGGTTCGGTTATTACTAACAAACAAGTAGCAGGAGAGGTTAATAGCGCTAATATAGAGCGTATTGCTGGAATAATATCTAAATATTCCAAAGATCCAATGATTATTATTCATGGAGCTGGTTCTTGTGGGCACCATGAAGCTAAAGAGTTTGGTCTAAAAGATGGAATTAATAAAGATAATGTTATTGGAGTTTATAAAACACACAAGGTAGTTTCTAAGCTTAATGATTATATTGTATCAAAGTTAAATAACGCAGGTATTTGCGCTATTGGAGTTCATCCTTTTGATTTTTTATTATCCGAAAATGGAAGGATAAAAATATTTGAAATTTCTCATATTAAAAAGATGATAGAGATTGGGATTATTCCAGTTTTGCATGGTGATGTGGTAATGGATAATCAAAAAGGCGTGTCTATCATTTCTGGAGATCAACTTGTTTTGTGGTTTGCTAGAGAATTAAAAGCTAATAGAGTTGGCCTTGCGACCGATGTAAGCGGGGTTTTATCTGTAGATGGTGTAATTCCTAAAATTAATAGAGACAACATTAATCAAATTAAAATTGGTAATTCTAGTAATATTGATGTGACTGGTGGCATGGCGGGCAAAGTTAATGAGTTGTTAGGGCTTAGTGATTCGGGAATTTGTTCTTCTATTTTTCATATTGATATGTTAGACAGGTTTTTGTCTAACAAAGATCATAAAGGAACTGATGTTTGTTGACAAATAAATATATTTAATTAAAATAAAATAAAGGTTTTAAAAATAATAAAAAATATGAAAAAAATATTAAATGAGTTTGCTATAGAACAAGACGATGTTTATTATAAGTTTAAGTTAGGTAAAAGAATAGCTACTGCACTTTCTGGCTTTATTGCTGGACTTATTGTGGCTAGTATGATTTGGATTGCTTATCTTAGCTTTTAAATTTAGCCTATAACTTCTTCTTGATAAACTTCGGGCTGATAATACTCATTTAGTTTATAGTGTTTCTTTTTAGCGCTTGTTATCTTACCCTCTTGTATTTCTATTTCAAACAAGAAGCCACTCATTGTTTCTTCGGAGAAGTATTGATCAAAAACAAAGTTTCCTAAAGAATACGCAATATATTTGCCGTTGTATTTTTTTATTGGTTGAGTTACATGTGGATGATGGCCAATTACCATATCAGCACCATAGTCTATTGCGCCTTCGCTCCATGTTATTTGATTTTGGTTTGGTTTTTCTTGGTATTCGTCTCCACAATGAAACGTTACTATTAAGAAATCAACTTCATCTTTAGCTTTTACGATATCTCTTTCTAGATTTTCCCTATTAAGTGTTGTTACTCCTGATCGGTTTTCATTTGCAAAAGTATAGGGATAGAGAAATTCGGTATATGCTAAAAAGCCAACTTTAAAATCATCTAGCTCTATTATTTTAACACTATGGGCTTCTTGTTGGTTGAATCCAGCTCCAGCGTATATAATTCCAGCATCAGTTAGTCTTTGCATAGTATCTTCAAAAGCTGGCCTATCGTAATCAAAAGTATGATTATTGGCTAATGATACAATATTAAATCCTGCATATTTAAGTCCGTTTATGGCTTTGGGCTCAGCTCTAAAGCTATAGATGCTTCCAATGTTTTCTCCTTGATCCGATATCATGCTTTCTAGGTTAGCAAAAACTATATCAGCTTCAAGATCATCTTTTATATTTAAAAATGGAAAACTGTAGTCTTCACCATAATCTTTTATCATTTTTCTTACACCTCGATCTAGCATAATATCTCCAGCGAATATCATTTTGTATGTTTTTGGCGTAATTACTTCTTCTACTAATGGTTCAATAACAATTTGATGATTCGTGTTTGTTGTATATGTTAGAGCTATTAAAACTAGAATAGATGTGAGAATTATTCTTTTCATAGCTTTATTTTACCATATTTATTTTTCTTGACAATAATAAGCATATTTTGCTATAATCAAGTTATGAAATTCAACCACGATTTTACTTGTTGTCTTAAAGGTCTGTGTAGCCCTTACCTTTAAGTTTAGTTAAAATGGTGGGGGCTCTCTATAGTAAGAGAGTTTTTTGTTTTTAAAATAATAATCAAATGAAACATTTAAATATATTGTCAACAATTGGAAACACTCCAATAGTTAAAATTAATAAAATTAATCCTAATCCTAATGTTAATATCTACGCTAAACTAGAGGGCTTTAATCCAACGGGGAGTATTAAAGATAGAATTGCACTAGAAATGGTTGAGCAAGCAGAAAGAGAGGGCACTTTAACTAAAGGTAAAATTATTATTGAAGCCACTTCAGGTAATACTGGTATTGCCCTAGCTATGGTCGGTGCCGTTAAGGGCTATGATGTAACTATTGCTATGAGTGAAGCGGTTTCAATAGAGAGAAGAAAAACCATTTTAGCGTTTGGGGCGAAGTTAATACTCACTGATCCAAACAAAGGTACCGACGGCGCAATTTTAAAAGTAAAAGAATTAGTAAAAAATTACCCTGATAAGTATTTTACAACCGACCAGTTTTCAAATAAGTATAACAAGATTGCACATTACAAAAAAACAGGCGAAGAAATATGGAACCAAATGGATGGTGATATTGACTATTTTGTATCTAGTCTAGGAACATCGGGAACTATTATGGGAGTGGGGACATATCTAAAAGAGAAAAATTCTGATATAAAGATTGTGAGCGCTCAACCAGTAAAGGGTCACTATATTCAAGGCCTTAAAAATATGGAAGAAGCTATAGTCCCATCAATATACGATGAGTCTAAAATAGATACAACTATTATGGTTGATAACGAAGAATCTTTTGAGTTCTCTAGAAGAATAGCTAAAGAAGAAGGTATATTTGTTGGCATGAGTAGTGGTGCGGCTATGTGTGCCACAATTAAACTTGTTCAATCCATAAATTCAGGCACAATAGTAGTAATATTTCCCGATAGAGGCGAAAGATATTTAAGCACTAATCTTTTTAAAAATGAGTAATTGGTTAAAAGAACTATTAGAAGAAAAAAGTATTTTGTGGTGGTTTTCTGTTTCCACGATTATGCTTTTTATTTTTTTAATTTTTGTAAATCAAAGTAGCGAAAAGGACCTACTTGGTTTTTTAACAGAAAGTACTTTTTATGTAATTGA
>MWBX01000016.1 GCA_002069755.1 Parcubacteria group bacterium ADurb.Bin247 | reverse complement strand
AACTTTTAGTGTATATATGTATTAATAATAATTAATACATAATATATATGAAAGAAAAAGAAACAATTACTATGACAAAAGAAGAAATCAGAAGATTAAAAACAATCAATGAATTGGTAGATAACAAAATCAACGGACCAATATTGACGGTAAAATATCAATCAAAAGGAAAGACATCTTGCTTAATCCATTCCTTCTTCCCGCCAGATCTCAAAGAGAGATAAATGTTCAATTAATTTACTAGAAAGAAATCAGACTGGAAACCACCAATTGATTATCCATAGAGGAAGTTTTCGACTAATAAAGAAAGAACATGCAGAAGAGAGATATAATTAAAGTAGGACATTTCTAAATTGCTGGGGATAGGACATTTCTAAATTGCTCGGAGGTAGGACATTTCTAAATTGCCTTTACACGGAATGGTCGAGCTTTAGATGCTTAACACTTATCAAGTATTACTCTGAATTGTGGACAATGTTAGAACAATAATTGAAAGGCAAAACGAGTATATTTACATTCCAGATTTAAGAGAATATGCTGATGCATAAATTTACTCTACCCTGCTACTCACTATTTCTTAGAATTAGTTTCTATTTTGCCTGTCTTAAACTACTGCTTACTGGTTCACACCATATTTAGCGTTTATTTCTACAGATTCACTTAACCATGTACCATAATCAATCGTCTCTAAAACTTGTTTTATTAATAATTAGCCAGATGATGCAATCTTCTATTGATATTCTTCCATCATAATACTATATCCAATTACATCTAGATTCTGAAATCTAATCATCATTCCGGCAATATTTCCATTTGGATACACAAGTCGTCTGTGATAAATATAGTTACCATATCCATCATCAAGAGTGTTTACAACATCTGGCTCACCAAAAATTTCTTTTACCTCTGAAATATTTTCAATTTTAAAGTCACTAAAAAGTTCTTCAAATTCTTCGACGGGCATCAGTTTAATTTCATTGCTAGGACTTTCGCTAATTTCGTCTTTTTTCTCGTCAGTTTGCTCGACATTATTTTCTTTTTCGTTTTTAGTGACTTCTTTCTTAGTAACTGCTTCGGTTGGTTCAGTCTCTTTATTTGTGCTCACTAGGAATTCTTGCACTTCTTCCTTTGTCATTGGTTTGTAATCCTTGTTAATACTCTTTATCCACTCCTCTACCTCAGCCATTTCCATTTCCGCAACAGTTATATCTCCAGGATATTGAGTGTTTTTAATCACTTGAAAAGAAGGATGATATTCAAAATTTTTAAGATCTATTCCAATAACTTTTCCTTCCTGAACAGTATCTCTAAATTGCTCTAGTCCGACCATGACGGCATCAAACTTACCATAAGCTGAACCTAGATTATTAGGGATATCAGTTATAGTTAAAACAGAAGCGATGGGTTCTGTAACTGTTCTAACATCCTTGACAAAGGAAGACACCTTATTCCTATCCCCAAGAGCTATCTGAGCACTATCTTCAGTGACCTCCAATGCTAAATCCACACCGACAACAACGGTAGTCACTTGAGTTACAGTTCCCATAGTAGCAAATCCTGCAGCACCACCAGTTGCTACAATACCCCCTACATAAACAGTAACTTTACATGTATCTTTAACCGCTATTGCTTGATTCTCTAACTTCTCAAAAACATCTCCCGCTTCTCCCCATGCCTCTCTAGTTGCCATATCTTGAGATTGATTTAGTATCAACTGAGCCCTTTTAGCATCTACTCCTAGATGTTGAGCTAATGTCCTTATCTGTCTTCCTACAGGAGCCTTCTCTACTATTGCTTGGACTTCGGCATAGGTATAGGCATATGCCTTTTGTACAAAGTTAAACGCTGTTGTTTCCTCAGACATCTCATTTGCATTTCCTTCTAGTTTTAATGCTTTACTCTCTAATGTTTCCCACTCTTGAATAATTGAGGCCATCTCTTCATTCCAATCATCGTAGCTTTCATAATCTTTTGCATTTACTAAAACATTATCTGTTTTGTATCTTAATACTAAATACTCCTTAGATATTGTTAATGTATCCTCATATACAATCTGATCTGTCTTTTTATTATTTCCAAAAAGAAAGAAAGCAAGAACTGATAATATGATAATAAAAGAGACAAGGAAAATAACGTTTTTTTTAGACATATTGTTTTAAAAATAAATTTAGATAATGTAGATTTAGCCTTTTAAAGTCTTCATTATTTCTCTAACTATTTTTGGGGTTTCTGTTTTTCCTGTTTTTTCTCTGCTTTCAGGGACTTCTTTTTTCTTTTTAAGTTTTTCTATCGAGAAATCTGTGGTAGTTGAGAATACAAAATCACCATCTTCTTCTACGATGGTTTTCTCCTATTTTTTTTGTTTTATCATTACAATGAAATTTTTCGTATTTCATATTAATTAAGATTTACTACTTACTACTTACTACTTTTTATTGTAGCAAATCAAAAAGGTTTATCAAGTGTTGATAACTAACAAACCTTTAAAATAGATTTATAACCTCGTTTATTTCTTAAATAATATTTCTTGGTGTTTTTCTTGCTCTTTAATATCTGCTTTAATTATTTTATTCTATATTTTTTTCTTAAAAGAAAAAAACTTACCCTTTTAGTTAAGTTTAGTATTAACTTATTTTAGTTAAGTTTAGATGGTGTATTACTACTAATATGTTTAATAAAAAGCTAAAAGAATACAAAAAACAAGAAGAAATAAACGAAGAAATAAAAAATACACCAATGCCGATGAAAACTATTATATTACGGCAAATACAGTGTTAAATCTCGCTCAAAAAGCTTATAAAATCTTTCAAAGTTCT
>MWBX01000015.1 GCA_002069755.1 Parcubacteria group bacterium ADurb.Bin247 | reverse complement strand
AATAATTTAAACGAAACTATGTCATTAATACCAATACCAAAAAATATTGATTTTTTTGAAGATGATTGGTTCTTACCACAACCAAAGAGGGACGCAGCACTTAATCTTTACGAAACAAAAGATAGTGTTGTCGCCGAGGTTGGAGTAATGGGTATTGATCCTAAAAACATCGATATTTCTGTTAGAGATGGCTATTTGGAGGTTAAGGGAACAACAGAGGAAGAGAAAGAAGAAGATAAGAAAAATTACTGGAAGAAAGAAATATACAAAAGTTCGTTTGAAAGGCTTGTTAAATTGCCGATAAATGTTGATGTTGATAAGGTTGAGGCCACTCAAAAAAATGGCATTTTGAAGATTAAAATGCCAAAGAAGTTAGGAGAAGAACCAAAGAAAATTCAAATAAAATCATAATAAACATTATCACACAAAAAACTTTCTTTAGTTTTTTGTGTAGGTAATTAGAATCAAAAAGAGCTTCGAATTTACGAAGTTCTTTTTGATTTAAAACTATTTTTCTATCAAAAGTATTTAAAACTTTCATCTTTTATTATAATATAAAGCTATGGACCAATCAGAAGCATTACAAATATTAAAAAGTGGGCGTAGTGTTTTTCTAACTGGACAGGCGGGAAGCGGAAAAACATATGTTCTCAAGGAGTATATAAAATTTCTTAGAGGTAAAGGAAAATTGGTTGGTGTTACTGCTTCTACTGGTGTTGCTGCTACTCACTTAGATGGAATGACTATTCATGCATGGACGGGTATGGGTATCTTGGACAATCTTACAAAAAAAGATTTAAAGAAAATAATTAAAAAGAAGGGTGTTAGTTTGCGTATACGAAACGCACAAACATTGATTATTGACGAAATTTCTATGTTTTCTGCTGGACATTTAGATATCGCTGAAGAAATTATACGTTATGCCCGTGGTACTTGGGAACCTTTTGGAGGGATGCAAGTTGTTTTTTGTGGAGATTTTTTTCAACTGCCCCCTGTTAATAGATGTGGAGTGGAATCAATGGGAAAGTTTGCATATCATTCGCGTGCCTGGAAAGAACTTAAACCAGAAGTTTGTTATCTTACAGAACAGTATCGCCATAAGGATCAAAACTATATTAATGTTTTAAATGCTATTCGAACAAATAGTGCCAACAAAGAAACATTGGATATTTTGAGTCAAAGATTTAAATCGATTCCTGATGGACGAACTAATTTATACACTCATAATGTTGATGTTGATAAAATAAATGAACGGGAGCTCTCCAAATTAGATGGCAAAGAGTTTGTTTTTCATATGTATAGCTCTGGGCCAGCCGCTTTAGTAAAAACACTTCACAAGAGTTGTCTTGCTTCGGAGGTATTAACTCTTAAAAAAGGCGCCTTTGTGATGTTTTTAAGAAATAATTTTGAAGGGGGCTATGTAAATGGTACTTTTGGAGTTGTAGATAGTTTTAATAATGCGGGTTATCCTATTATCCGCACTCAGCAAGGAAAATTAATTAATGTTTTGCCCGAAGATTGGAGAATTAAAAATGAATCAGGAAAGGTGTTGGCTAGTATTACCCAATTGCCATTACGCCTAGCATGGGCAATAACTGTTCATAAAAGTCAAGGTATGACTATTGATTCAGCCGAGATTGATTTATCCAAATGTTTTGAACCTGGAATGGGTTATGTAGCGCTTTCTCGAGTAAGAACACTTGAAGGCATATCTTTGCGTGGCATTAATCAAATGGCTCTTAGGGTTAATCAGGAAGTTGTGGCTATGGATAAAGAATTTCAGCTTTGTTCGGAGAAAGTAGTGAAAAAATTAATTGGGAAATAGTCTTTGCACAAAAATTTAAAAATGCTATAATGACAATATGTCAAAATACTATAACCCAAATAAAGCAAGTAATAAATATATTCCTGGATCCAGTCAACCTTTTCGTATTAGTAGAAGTAAAATAGATTTGTTTTTAGAGTGTCCAAGATGTTTTTATCTAGACCGAACTCTAGGAATCGGTCGTCCACCAGGATATCCTTTTTCTCTAAACTCAGCAGTGGATGCTTTGCTTAAAAAAGAGTTTGACTTTTACAGAGAAAGATCAACACCTCATCCTTTGATGAAAGAATATGGAATAAATGCAATTCCATTTCAACATGAGAAAATGGAAGAGTGGAGAGACTCTTTAAGAAAAGGCATTACTTATCTGCACCAGCCAACTAATTTAATAATTACCGGAGGAGTGGACGATGTTTGGGTTAATCCTCAAGGCGAATTAATTATTGTAGATTATAAGGCTACTTCTAAAAATGGAGAGGTGAACATTGATGCCGAATGGCAAGATTCTTATAAAAGACAGATGGAAGTTTATCAGTGGCTTTTTAGGCAGAATAATTTCAGAGTATCTAGTGTAGGCTATTTTGTGTACTGTAATGGAGATACCGATAGAGAGTCTTTTGATAATACTCTTAATTTTGATATTAAAGTGATTCCTTATGAGGGAGACGATTCTTGGATTGAAAAAACAATTAATGATATATATGCTTGTCTAAATGAAAAATCTTTGCCTGAACCGGGAGATGATTGCGATTTTTGTAAGTATCGTAATGCAGTTAAAATATTAGAATAAAAATGAATAATCTTTTTTCAAAGAAAAACTTATCATATCTTTCTTTGGTGGTAGCTATTGTTTTAATGGCTTTTCCCTATTTTTACCCGACAAATATTGGTTTGGTAATATTTTTAGGATTAGTTTTTGTTTCTTTAATGTATATTCTTTGGAGTATTGAAGGTGGCGCAATATCGTTTCTTTTGTTTGTTTCTTTTTTATTAGCTACATTAAATGAAGACAAAACGATTCTTTTATTGGGTGTTTTGGCTTCTATTGTAGTTTTTGCATCTACTTTTGGGCTTAGAAAAACTATTAAAAATATTAAAAAGCAAGGGAGAAACTATGCTAATTTTTCAGAAAAGTCTGGAGATGGAATATTGGTTATTCAAGATGAAATTGTAAAATATGTTAATCCTGCTTTGGCTGATATTGTCGGCAAAAGGCATTTTGGCTTAGTTAATAGGAATATTAAAGATCTTCCCTTTAGAGGTTTAGCTAAAGCGATAAAACAATATGATAATGGTCAATCGTTGCATGAAATTTCATTTGAAAATAGGTATGGCGAGGCAGTTATTTTAGAAGCTAATATTGCAACGATAAGTTATAACAATTCTTTAGCTTACTTAATTAATTTTCGTGATATTTTAAGGAGAATAAAGGTTGAAGAAGTTTTGCGTCAAAAAGAGCAAGAGTTTCAGAATTTAGTAGAGAATGCAACCGATGTTATCGCTCGGTTTGATAAAGATTTGCGATGCATCTATATTAATCCTGTTGCTAAAGAAGAGTGGCGTGTAAATCCAAGTTACCTTTTCTGGAAGAATATAGGGGACATTGGTCTTTCTGAAGATATGGCTTTAAAATGGGAATCGGCAATGGATTATGTTTTTAAGAATAAAAAGGAAAAATCAATTTATATTGAACATATCGTCGAGGGGGAAAAGAAATATTATCATGTTCGTTTATTGCCAGAACTAGATAAGAATCAAAACGTAAGAACTGTGTTGACTATAAGTAGAAATGTCACTGAAATTAAAGAGATTGATCAAGTCAAGTCTGAGTTTTTGTCTCATATAACACATCAATTGCGTTCACCAATATCTGTTATAAGGTGGTGTTCGGTTATGTTTTTAGATGACATGTTGGGCAGATTAACTCAAAAACAAAAAAAATATATTAGAAAAATATATGAAGCCAACAATAACTTAACCAATATATCAAATACATTTTTTAATGTTGCGTTGTTAGAGTTTGGAATGCTTGATTTTCATGCTAAAAATGTAAACATTGTTAATGTTGCTAAAAAATCAATAGAAGAATTGAGGTGTGGTGTTTTTGGAAAAAGAATATCAATTCATGAAAAATACAAAAACCAAAAGCTTTTAATAAAAGGAGATGATAAATTATTAGAAGTGATATTTAAGGGTCTAGTATATAATGGTATTAAGTATGGTTATTCCGGTGGAAATGTATGGGTTGAAATTGAAAAAGACGGCGATAATGCCTATATCAAAGTAATGGATGATGGTTGTGGAATATCACCCGAAGATAGGTCTAAGATATTTACTAAGTTTTTTAGATCAGATAAAAGTAAGGATGTTTATGGAACAGGACTTGATCTGTATATTATAAAATTAATTGTTGAAAATCTTGGTGGTATAATATCTTTTGAATCTCCTAATCCTAATCTTAAAACCTTGACAGGAACTGTTTTCTATATTACCCTGCCTCTTGCTAAATGAAAAAAAATTATAAAAAATTAAGAGGAACAATAGCCATAACATCATTAGGTTCGGGCTATTTTTCAAGTGATCAATCAAAAGAAGATATTTACATATCTTTTCAGTTACTTAATACTGCCTTAAATGGAGATGAGGTTGAGGTTATTGTTTATCCTCAAATTGCTGGAGATAAATTAAGAGGTGAAGTTGTTCGAATAATTAATCGTAAAAAGGAGAAGTTTGTTGGAACAATTGAGCGAAAGCCAAAAGATAAGTTTGCTTTTGTTTCAACCGATGACAACAAAATGTATGTGCCGATATTTATTCCTAATGCCCCAGAAGAAGCTAAGAATGGAATTAAAGTCCTGGCTCAGATAATAAAATGGACCGATCCTAGAAAAAATCCAACCGGTAAAATACTAACTATTATTGGGAAGAAGGGCGATAACGATACTGAAATGGAATCAATTGTTATTGAGCGTGGTTTTGATGTTGGTTTTCCAAAAAAAGTAGAAGAAGAAGGAAATTTAATTAAAAAAACATATAATCAAGTTTTAATTTCGGAAATTAAAAAGAGAAAAGATTTTAGAAATACTTTAACTTTTACTATTGATCCCGATGATGCTAAAGATTTTGACGATGCAATATCTTTTAAAAGATTATCTGATAATTTATTTGAAGTTGGAGTACATATAGCCGATGTAAGTTATTGGGTTAAAGAGAGGGGTTTAATTGAAAAAGAAGCCATCAAAAGAGGATTCTCAGTTTATTTAGTAGATAGAACTATTCCTATGCTTCCTGAGGTATTGTCTAACGATATTTGCAGTTTAAATCCTAACGAGGACAAATTAACATTTTCTGCAGTATTCAATATATCAAAAGACGGTATTGTTAAAAATTCTTGGTTTGGTAAAACTATAATTAATTCTAACAAAAGATTTACCTATAAAGAAGCTCAGGCGGTAATAGATGGAGAGATTAAAAGCTCTTATGCTAAAGAATTACAAGATCTTAATAGTGTCACCAAAAAGATGAGAAAAGCAAGAATTAATAATGGTGCTTTAGAAATTGGTCATGACGAAGTTCACGTTGAAGTTGATCAAAAAGGTAATCCAATTAGTATTTCTGTTGAAAAAGGAATTGATTCGCAGAAACTGATAGAAGAGCTTATGATTTTGGCTAATAAAGAGGTTGCTTTGTTTGTTGGTGGCAAGAATAGTAAAGATTTGTGTATGTATAGAATTCATGAGAGACCTGATAAAGATTCACTAGCAGAGCTTTTATCATTTCTTAAAAAAATCGGCTATAGTTTTAATTTTAAGAGCTATAATCTGTCGTCAAAAGATCTTAATTTATTGCTACAAAGTATTAGTGGTAAAGATGAAGAGTTTTTAGTTAAATCTGTTTTAGTTAGATCTTTGCCAAAAGCAGTTTATTCAATAGACAACAAAGGTCACTTTGCAATGGCTTTAAAATATTATGCTCATTTTACATCTCCAATTAGGCGTTATGCTGATTTCTTAGTTCATAGAGCTTTACAAAAAAAACTTGAGAGAAAGCCAACAACTAAGAGTGATACCGTTTTTTATAAAGAAATGTCTTCTAAATTATCTCAACGCGAAGTTGAAGCCGCTTCAGCCGAGAGATTGTCAGTAGCATTAAAACAGACAGAGTATATGATGAATAAAAAGGGGGAGACTAGAAATGGAATTATATCTGGAATCACAGAATGGGGAATATATGTTCAGGATGTTGAAACTAAGTCCGAAGGCATGATTAAGCTTAAAGAAATGAGAGATGATTATTACATATTTAGTAAAGAGAATTTTTCAATTATTGGTTCTCGTACCAAGAAGAAATATTCGTTAGGGAATAAGGTAAAATTTAAAGTCGTGGGCGGTGATGTTGAAAGAAAAATATTAGATTATACTTTAATATAATGGCATTATCAGTAGGAATCGTTGGCTTTCCTAATGTTGGAAAGTCTACTCTATTTCAAACACTAACAAAGAAGCAAGTTGACTGTGCAAATTATCCTTTTTGCACCATAGATCCTAATGTAGGAGTGGTGGAAGTTAAAGATAAAAGGGTTTCTGAACTTGTTAAAATATTTAATCCTAAAAAAACTATTTATTGCACGGTTCAATTTACAGACATTGCTGGCTTAGTTGAGGGTGCTAGCCGAGGTGAAGGTTTGGGTAATAAATTTTTGGCTAATATTCGTGAAGTTGACGTTATTATCTATGTTTTAAGAGCTTTTAAAGATTCTAATGTAGTTAATGTTTTATCAGAAGTTAATCCTAAAAAAGAAAAAGAATTATTAAATACAGAATTAATATTTAAAGACTTAGAAACAGTAGACAAGAGGATTAATTCTTTAGAAAAAGAGATAAGGGCTCAAAAAAAAGAAGCTAAAAAAGAAATGGAAGTGTTTTTAAAAGCAAAAGATTTGCTTGAAAGTGGTAAGATATTAATTGATAGTAATTTAGACAAAGAAGATATAGATTTATTAAAGTCTTACCAACTACTTACTACCAAACCAAGAATATATTTATTAAATGGGAAAAAAGGAGAAGTTGATGAATTTGAAAACTGTATCACGTTAGACATTTTAAATGAATTTGAATTTTCTAATTTTAGCCCTGCTGAAAGAATAGATTTAGGTTTGTCGGAAGAATCAGGTATTGATCAGTTGATACAAAAATCCTATGAACTTTTAAATTTAATAACATTTTTTACTGTTGGCTCAGACGAAGTAAGAGCTTGGGAGATTAAAAAAGATTGTTTAGCCCCACAAGCAGCAGGAGTGATACATACTGATTTTGAAAAAGCATTTATCAAAGCCGATGTTATTAATTATCAAGAATTTATTCAAATTAAAGACATGGCTGAAGCTAGAAAGAAGGGGTTAATTAGAATGGAAGGAAAAGATTATGTCGTTCAGGATGGTGATATTATGGAGATTAAAAGTGGTATTTGATTTATTGATTATTTTTGCTATACTACTCTTCATTGAAAAATATTATGGACAATAACGATTCATGGGATGATTATGAGAAAAAACTTTCGTCTCTCTATGGCCAACAAAGAAGTGAAAAGGAAGAAGAAATAGAAGAAAAAATTAAAATTGTCTTTACGAACATTGACAAATAATAAATTTAACATATACTGGTTGTACAGTCCTGAAGACCGTATCCTCTGGCAAAGGGGAAAGGCACAGGGGAAAGGTCGTTTACTAAGTTTATAGAAAAATCAAATGGCTAAGAAGTTATATATAGGAAACTTGCCTTATGAGACAAACCAAGAGAGATTGAAAGAGGTTTTCTCAGAAGCAGGATCAGTAGAAACAGCATCTGTTATTACTGATAAGTTTTCTGGAAGGTCAAGAGGTTTTGGTTTCGTTGAAATGGCAACTGATGAAGATGCTCAAAAGGCAATCGACATGTTCAATGAAAAAGAAGTTGACGGTAGAAAGCTTATCGTTAACGAAGCAAAACCAATGACTCCCAGAGAGAATAACTAAGAAAGTTTTTAAAAAACAAGCGGAATTAATTTCCGCTTGTTTTTATTTTAAATAATGATATTATAATAGTATGGAAAAAGATTTAGAAGAAAAATTAGATGCGATATATAAATCAACCGAAAAGACTAGAAAATATTTTTTAGCTAGCATGATTGTGACGGTGGTTATGATTGTCTTGCCATTATTAGGCCTTATAATTATTATACCTAGAGTAATATCTAGCTATATGGATATTTTAAATATTTAAGTTTATGGAAAATAAATCAATTCTAATAGTAGAAGATGATCCTTTTTTAACTGAGATATATGTTTCCAAGTTAGAGCCAAGGGGTTACAATATTGAAGCTGCACGGGATGGAGAAGAAGCTTTAAATTTTTTAAAAACAAAAAGCTTTGATTTGGTTGTTTTAGATATTAATCTTCCTAAAATTAGTGGCTGGGACGTTTTAAGAGAAATTAGAAATAATCTTAGTACTCGTGATTTAAAAGTTATCGTTGTTTCTAATTTTGAAAATGAAAATCAGCAATTAACAGAAGAATTGGGGGTTAAGAAGTTTATTGTAAAAATATATCATACTCCTGAAGATATAGCTCAAGAAATAGAGCAGGAGCTTGCTAGTTAGGTTTTTTATTTGAAACAAAATCACATTTAGGATAATTAGAGCATCCATAAAAAGTTTTACCTTTTTTTGATTTTTTTATTACCACATCTCCTTTGTTGCATTTCGGGCACTTAATTCCAATTTTAGTGTCCATTTTTCTTATATTTTTACATTTTGGATAATTGGAACATCCCCAAAATGTTCCGAACTTGCTTCTTTTTAAAACCATTTTTGAGCCACACTCTTCGCAGGGCTCGTCACTTTCTTCAACTTTTTCGGTGGATTTAGTGTTTTTGCATTTAGGGTAATTAGAACAAGCAAGAAAACTACCAAATCGTCCAACTTTCAAAACCATTTTAGATTTGCATTTTTCGCAAATCTCATTCGTTTCTTTTTCTACCCTATTAATCTCTATTTCTTTTTCTTTTAATAATTTGTCAAATGGTTCATAAAAAGAAGATAACACTAATTTCCAATTAGCTTTACCTTCTGCTATTGAGTCAAGCTTTTTCTCCATTTCGGCAGTAAAGTTAGGGTCTACTATTTCTCTGAAATGATCTGATAATAGGTCGCTAACAATAGTGCCTATTTCGCTAGGAGCAAATCTTTTTTCTTCATTTTTAGTAACATAATTTCTTTCTTGTATTGTAGATAATATTGGTACATAAGTAGATGGACGTCCGATTCCATTTTCTTCTAGTGTCTTTATTAGTGTTGCTTCGCTATATCTGGCTGGTGGTTGAGTAAAATGTTGGTTGGGGATTACTTTAACTAAGTATAGTGGGTCGTTTTTTTCCATCTCGGGTATTGTTTTTTCTTCAGTTTTAATAGGATAGACTTTTAAGAAACCGTCAAAAACCATTATTTGACCTGATGATCTCAGATTAAATTTCTTTGAAATTGTTTCAATATCAACCGTTGTTTGACTTATTACCGCAGGCGACATAAGAGATGCAGTAAATCTAGACCAAATTAAACTATATAGTTTGTATTGTTTTTCGTCTAATTTAGATTTAATTTCATTAGGACTATTTTTAGGGTTAGATGGCCTAATAGCTTCGTGCGCCTCTTGTGCATTTCTTGCCTTTGTTTTAATTGTTTTGCCAGACCAATATTTTTTACCATAATTATTTACAACATATTCTTTAGCTTTATTTACGGCATAATTAGATAAATTATATGAATCGGTTCGGTGATAAGTAGTGATACCTTTTTCATACAATTGTTGTGCCAACCTCATTGTCATTTTTGAGGAAAAATTTAATTTTTTGTAGGCTTCTTGTTGAAGGGTGCTGGTAATAAATGGTGGGAGAGGACTTTTTTTAACATCTTTTTTAACTATATCTAATACCAGATATTTTTCTTGTTCTAAATCTTTAGCAATATCTTTGGCTTTTAGGGTAAATTTATCTACTTTTTGATTATTAATTTTAATTAGTTGAGCAATAATAGTTGTATTATTTTCTTTAGGTTTTAACTCAACATCTATTGTCCAGAATTCCTCTTTTTTAAAATTGTTAATTTCTTTTTCTCGGTCAACGATAAATTTTAAAGCAGCCGACTGGACTCTTCCAGCCGATAATCCTCGGGCTACTTTTTTCCAAAGAAAAGGAGATAGTTTGTATCCAACTATTCGGTCTAAAAACCTTCTTGCTTGTTGGGCATCTACCAAATTCATGTCAATATTTCTGGGATTGTCTAGAGAATTCTCTACGGCTTCTTTGGTAATTTCGTGAAACGATATTCTTTGGTATTTGTCTAGTTTAAGTGTTTCAACTAAATGCCAAGCAATAGCTTCTCCTTCGCGATCTGGATCGGTTGCTAAATAGATAGTATCTGCTTTTTTAGCTAGTTTTTTAAGACTATCTATTGTTTTTTTTGCTTTAGGTAATGGCTTGTATTGTGGTTCAAAATTATTTTCAATATCAATACCAAGCTTTGTTTTGGGCAAATCTCTTACATGGCCGAAAGACGAGATGATATTATAGTTTTTCTTTAAAAATCCTTTGATAGTTTTTGACTTAGTTGGACTTTCAACAATAATTAAATCCATTTATTTAATTCTTTTAATATTTTTAAATATGCATTATTTAATAATTCTTTTTCTTCTGGATTAAAGCTCTTTAAGACAAAATCATCTACTTTGGTAGGTTTTTTGTTAGGCAAAATTCCGATTCTTATTCTTGTAAAGTTTTTACTACCAATTTCTTTAATTATTGAATCAATGCCTTTATGACCGGCTGAGCCTCTATTTTTTGATATTTTTATCTTTCCTATTTCTATATCAATATCGTCATGAATAACAATTATATTTTCGGGCTTTATTCCAAACTTTTTAATTGTTTTTTTAACAACTATCCCTGATAAGTTCATAAAACTATGGGGCTTTACAATAATTATGTTTTGATTTTCAGATATTTCGGCATTAATATTTTTAGAAAAAGTAAAATCTTTTAAACTATTATTTTTAACAAAAATATCTAACAAATCAAAGCCGGCATTGTGTCGGCTTCCTTTATATTTGTCTCCTGGATTACCCAATCCAATAATGCAAGTCTTCATATAGTCTATTATACCATTACTTGTAAAAAAAGAAAATTCTGGTAGAATTAGCGATATGAAAAACATATTGTATCAATTTTTAGATTTAGTCAAGATAGTATTAATTGCTTTGGCAATTGTTTTACCAATTCGTTATTTTTTGTTTCAACCTTTTATTGTTAATGGGCAATCAATGGAACCAAATTACTGCGATCATGATTATTTACTAGTTGATCAGCTTTCTTATCGTTTTAAAGAGCCCCAAAGGGGTGATGTGATTGTTTTCTATTACCCAGAAGATGTTCGCTATCGTCATATTAAAAGAATTATTGGTCTTCCAGGAGAAACGGTGGTAATAACTAATGATAAAATAGAAATTATTAGTCCCGACGGAAATATATTAACGATAGATGAATCTGAGTATTTACCTTTTAGCACAGCTAAACTAGGTAATGTTGAATTGGTTCTACCCGAAGATGGTTTTTTTGTTATGGGAGATAATCGGGGAGCTTCATTTGATTCGCGAAGATGGGGTTATTTACCTAAAGAATATATTATTGGAAGAGTTTTCTTGAGAGCTTTTCCTTTTCAAAGATTTGAATTAATTGAAGCTCCGACTTATTAAAACAATGAAAAAAGCAAAATTTCAAAAACCAACAGGGATGCATGATATTATTTTTGGAGATCAAAGATATTTCCGGAGTATAATTAATATTGCCGAGAACATATTTAATTATTATGGATTTTCTAGAATTGATACTCCTTTGTTAGAAGACGAAGATCTTTTCTTAAAAGGGGTTGGCGAAGCAACAGATATATCTGAGAAAGAGATGTATACTCTAAAGACTAAAGGCGGAGACCGTCTTGCACTAAGGCCTGAGGGAACAGCATCAGTTGTGAGGTCATATATTGAACAGGGAATGGCTAATAGACCTCAACCAGTAAAATTATATTACGTTGGTCCGTTTTTTCGTTATGAGCGTCCTCAAGCGGGTAGATATCGTCAATTTTGGCAGTTTGGACTAGAATCACTAGGAGATGCTAGTCCAGTAATAGATGCTCAGGTAATTAATGTTTTGTATGCCATATTAATGGATCTTAAATTGAAAAACATATCAATAGAGATTAATAGCATTGGAGACAAAGAGTGCCGTAATTCTTATAAAAAAATGCTGGTAAAATATCTTAAATCAAAATCTTCTTCTCTTTGCTCGGATTGTAAGCGAAGAACAAAAGATAATCCTTTAAGGTTTTTTGATTGCAAAGATCCAAAATGTCAAGCTGTCAAAGCAGAAGCTCCTAAAATTATTGATAATCTTTGTGAAGATTGTCATGCTCATTTTAAACAAACTCTTGAATATTTAGACGAATTAGAGCTTCCTTATCAAATTAATCCATGTTTAGTGCGTGGTTTAGATTATTATACTAAAACTGTTTTTGAGTTTTTTGTAACCACAAAAGAAGAAAAATCTTTAGCCTTGGGTGGTGGTGGTCGTTATGATTATCTAGTTAAGCTTTTAGGCGGTAAAGAAACTCCTGCCATTGGAGCAGCTTTTGGAATAGAAAGAATTATGCAAGCAATGAAGGATATAAATTTAGTTGATGGTTTTAAGCCTAAAGATAGGGTATTTTTAGCTCAGATTGGCTCTTTAGCTAAAAGTAAGAGTTTAGTTTTGATGGAATCTTTGCGTAAGGCTAAAATTCCAGTGGTTGAATCGTTAGGTAAAGATTCGCTCAAAATTCAAATGGCTAAAGCATCAAGAATTGGATCTAAGTTTATAATCATTATCGGGCAAAAAGAAGCAATTGAAAACTTGGCTATAATTAAAAACATGGAAACAGGAAGACAAGAAACAGTTCCACTAGATCAGGTTGTGGCCAAGATAAAAAAAGGATGATATGTGTATATTTTGTGAAATAGTAAATAAAAAAGCTCCGGCATCAATAATTTATGAAGATGACTTGTCTTTAGTTTTTAAAAATATTAGACCATCGGCACCAATTCATTTGTTAATTATTCCCAAAAAACACATTGGATCAATTGATCATATTAATCCTGAAGACGAATTATTAGTGGGTCATCTTTTGTATGTTGCCAAAAAAGTTGCCAGTCAAGAGAATTTATTGGGGTATAAGTTAGTTGTCAATGTGGGCAAAGAGGGGGGGCAAGAGATATTTCACTTACATATACACTTGCTAAGTGGCTGGAATAATGCTAGAGATAAAGATATAATATAGTTATACAAACAAATGTCGTTAGAAATAAAAAAACAAGATAAAGAAACTACTCAAAGCTTAATTCGTCGATTTACTAAAGCGATTAAGCAAAGTGGTGTGTTAAGAGAAGCAAGAAATAGAAGATTTTTTACACGACCACTTAGTAAGCAGGCTAGAAAAACTGCAGCTCTTAGAAAGATAAGGGCTAGAGAAGAGTATGCTAAAGCTGAGAAGTTAGGCCTTAATAAAAATAAGGGCTTAAAGAATAATTAGATGTTAAAAGATCAAATTCAAAACGATCTTAAAAATGCAATGAAATGTGGTGATGTTGAGACACTATCTGCTTTGCGAATGTCTTTAGCTGCTATTAACGAGAAAGAAAAAGCTAAGAGATATAATCTTTCAAAAGAAGGTTTGCTCGAAAGTGATTTAGTTGAAAAAAGCAAACTGACAGATGAAGAAGTTTTAGATGTGATGTTTTCTGAGGTTAAAAAAAGAAAAGATTCAATTAAAGAATTTGAAAAAGGTAATAGAGCTGATTTAGTTAAAAAAGAGCAAGCTGAGTTAAGCTGTTTAATGAAATACTTGCCTCAACAAATGTCTCAAGGCGAATTAAGATTAATTGTTCAAAATGCAATTGATAAATCGGGCAAAGATTTTGGTAAAATTATGTCATTAGTTATGCCCCAAGTAAAAGGAAGGGCCGATGGTTCTCAAATTAGTGCAATTGTTAAAGAATTATTGCAATAAATGGCATTATTAGTTTCAGTTAATAATTTAACAGATTTTAAAGTTAGTAATGTATTTGTCAGACGGATTATTAAGTCCGTTTTTTTAAACGAGGGAATAAGAGATGCTGAAATATCAGTTGCTTTTCTAAGTGAGTCAGAAATTAAAAGTATCAATATGAAATATCGTAACAAAAATAAAGCAACCGATGTTTTATCTTTTTTGCTAGATCAAGAAAAGATGATTGGCGAAATTATTATTTGCCCAACAAAAGTGAAAAGTAATTTGTCTCAAGTTTTGGTGCATGGGTGTTTACACTTATTGGGTTATGATCACGAAAAGGGGCAAAAAGAAAGAGATTTAATGAGAATAAAAGAAGATTTTTATCTGTCGTGCCAAATTATTTGACCATTTAACCAAAATTTTCTTTTTAACATTAACTTTTTTAATTTTGTAAAACTCTTTTAACTGCCTCATCTTAGAGATTTCCATGCATTTTTTTAGATTTTATATGATTTAATACATAGTTGTTGTAATTTTAAAAAAAGAGTAGTATACTCAGCTATTAAGCTTTAAAATTTATGTCTAATAATATTATTACAGGTATAGATATTGGAACTGGCAGTGTTAAGGTTGTT
>MWBX01000014.1 GCA_002069755.1 Parcubacteria group bacterium ADurb.Bin247 | reverse complement strand
ATATCACCTATGAAATTCATTATCAATAATACTTTTTTAACACCTCAAAAGTCCAGAATGATGTGGACGCATACACAAGCTTGACAAATTTGAACAAAAAGATTATACAGGTATTGTATATGATATAGTATACGCTATATAATTTAATATAGTTTCTAGCATAGGATTATAATTCAGGATAATTATTCCTGCATTTGTTTTGTAAAAAGAGAGAACATTGATAATTGAAGTAAGGTAATTTTTTTTGAGCTGTTTCGAAAGAAATTTTTTTAGAGAGTTTGATCCTAGCTCAGGATGAACGCTGGCGGCGTGGATAAGGCATGCAAGTTGAATGCTACTTTTAGTGGCATAGCAAATGGGTTAGTAACACGTGGGTAATCAACCCCATTCACGGGCATAATCGGTTGAAAGATCGGCTAATTCCCGATAGTCTCAAATCTTCGTAAGAAGAATTGAGTAAAGGTATACGCAAGTATGCCGGAATGTGATGAGCCCGCGGCCTATCAGCTTGTTGGTGTGATAAAAGCGCACCAAGGCTATGACGGGTAGGCGAGGTTAGAGCCTGATCGCCAACAAGGGCACTGAGACACGGGCCCTACTCCTACGGGAGGCTGCAGTCGAGAATATTGGACAATGGGGGAAACCCTGATCCTGCGACGCCGCGTGCTTGAAGAAGCCCTTCGGGGTGTAAAAAGCTTTTATAAGGGAAGAAGTCTTCGGATTGACGGTACCTTATGAATAAGGGGGTGCTAATTCTGTGCCAGCAGCAGCGGTAATACAGAACCCTCAAGCGTTATCCGGATTTATTGGGCGTAAAGAGTTCGTAGGCGGTTTGAAAAGTCTTTGGTTAAATTCTCAGGGCTCAACCTTGAGACTGCTACAGATACTTTCAAACTAGAGGACGTTAGGGGTTAACGGAACGGTCAGTGTAGGGGTAAAATCCGTTGATATTGACCGGAACACCAAAAGCGAAGGCAGTTAACTGGGACGATCCTGACGCTGAGGAACGAAAGCATGGGTAGAGAACGAGATTAGATACCTCGGTATTCCATGCTGTAAACGATGGATACTAGCTATTTGAAGTGTCGACCCTTCAAGTGGCGAAGCTAACGCGTTAAGTATCCCGCCTGGGAAGTACGGCCGCAAGGCTAAAACTCAAAGGAATAGACGGGGGCTCACACAAGCGGTGGATCATGTGGCTTAATTCGACGATAAACGAGAAACCTTACCAGGGCTTGAAATTCATTTGAAATTTCTATGAAAGTAGAAACTTCCTTCACGGGACAAGTGAACAGGTGCTGCATGGTTGTCGTCAGCATGTGCTGTGAAGTGCACGCTTAAATGCGGTAACATGCGCAACCCTCACTCTATGTTTTACGTGTCATAGAGGACTGCCCGAGATAATTGGGAGGAAGGTGAGGATGACGCCAAATCAGCATGGCCCTTTGACGCTCTGGGCTGCACACATGATACAATGGTCGGGACAATGGGTTGCTATCTCGCAAGAGGGAGCTAATCCCACCAAACCCGATCTCAGTTCGGATTGAGGTCTGCAATTCGACCTCATGAAGCCGGAATCGCTAGTAATCGCCAATCAGCTATGTGGCGATGAATATGTTCCTGAGCCTTGTACTCACCGCCCGTCAAGTCAAGCGAGTTGGGAATGCCCTAAGCACCCGTAAGGGTATCACGGTAGGCTCAATGAGAGGGACTAAGTCGTAACAAGGCACGGGTAGCGGAAGCTGTCCGTGGATTAATTAATTTTTGCAAAAGAGTCGATTTTGATTAGTTTATGAGAATTCTTAAACTAATCAAAGGTGTTGGTTAGGCACTTTAACTCTAACCTCGAGACAGCTCAAAAAAGATTATCTTTAAACTATCCCCATTTATGGGGATTTTTTATTGCTAAAATCTTTAATTTTTGCTAGTATATTTTTGTTATGAAAACACCCAAGAAGATAAACTTTTTAGATAAGTTTAATCTTAAGTGTGAGGTTATTGAGTATCGTAAGGTTTATTTATACAGTAATTAACAAAGTTAAAGAGTTTGAAAGTTAAACCTTTGGGGGTAGGAAAGACGGTTGTCTTGTGTTCTGGTAGGTAGTTGGTAAGAAATAGCTTTGTTAGCGAGAAATGGATTAAAGAAAATATTAAAGAGGTGAAGCAAGGAGCAACACCATCATTTGGAGATATTTGGGATTACCAGTTTTCGTAGAAAAGAATTTTTAAAAAATTCTAAAATTATTGTTAACTCGGGAGTTTATACTGATTCAATTAAAATACTTCTGCTAGTTTTAAAAAGTTAATAATAACTTAGTAGAAGCTGTATTTTCAAAAAAGAGAAAGGGCGTGTAGTTCATTGGCAGAACGCTTCTCTGATAAAGAAGAGGTAGATGGTTCGATTCCATCCACGCCCACACGATAAGGGCCCTTGGCTCAGTTGGTAGAGCGTCTCATTTGCAATGAGGAGGTCGCCGGTTCGAATCCGGCAGGGTCCACAAAAATATGAATAATATTAAGTTACCGGAAGAATCTTTAAAATATATCCTTTTTCAAAGAACGCATTATTTAAAAGACAATATATTCTTTAACTTTTTAACTTCGATTGCTTTATTGAGATACATAGGGCTTGTTTGGTTTCATAGTTTAAGCACTGAATTAAAAATATTCTTTTATGGTCCAGAAATAAAGAGAGAGTACAATAAAGATATTGAATTTGAATACTCTACGATTAAAGATTATTTTTTAGAAGATGCAAAATCTGTTCTAGATATTGGTTGTGGTGTTGCTGGAATAGATGTTTTAATTAGCAAACATTATTCAAATAATATTAATATATTTCTAATAGATAAAACTTATACTAATAAAAAGATATATTATGGTTTTAAAAGAAAAGCTTCCTTTTATAACTCACTAGACATTTCTAAGAATGTATTAGAATTAAATGGAGTTAGTTCTGATAATATTTTTATTCAGGAAGCTAATGACAACAATAGTATAGATTTCAAAGAATCTTTTGATATTGTAATTTCTCTTATCTCTTGGGGGTTTCATTATCCAGTATTTACATACCTAGATTCAGTTTACGATAAATTAAACCAAAATGGAATCTTAATAATAGATGTTAAAAAATCAACTGGCGGAGAAAAAGAAATTGAGAAGAAGTTTGGAAATTACAAGGTAATCTTTGAAAATAAAGAAATGATTAGAGTGTTAGCTAAAAAGAGTTGACTCTAATTTATTTTTAGATATAATAAGGTTAGTATTTCAAAAAGGTCGAAAATTTAATTAAATTAAAATAAATAAAATATATGAGCGCAGATTGGAGCACAGTTACAATTCAAGCGTTGGTTGCACTTTGGGAATCTTTTTTGCTCTACATTCCTAATTTAATTATGGGCTTACTTCTCCTTATTTTTGGTTGGTTTATTGCTTATGGTTTAGGAAAATTAGCAACAGAAATTCTTAAGAAAATCAAATTTGATAATTTGTTCGCAAAAGAAGATTGGCATGAGGCAATGCAAAAAGCAAAGATAAATTTACAAGCATCTGCTTTTGTTGGATCTATTATTAAGTGGATAGTATATATAATCTTTATATGGGCTGCAGTTGGAGCATTTGGTTTGACCTACTTTAGTCAATTTATGTCTGAGATATTGGCATATATTCCTAATGTAATTGTTGCCGCATTGATATTTGTTGTAGCAGTAATTTTTGCAGATTTTCTTTCTAAAATTGTTGTTGTTACAACCGAGAAAGCAAAGTTTAAATTTACTTCTTTTGCAGGGAAAATAGTCAAATGGTCTATTTGGATATTTGCAATATTTGCTATTCTTATTCAATTAGGAATTGCAGAAGAATTAATTATTACTTTGTTTACAGGTGTAGTTGCATTGATAGTTATTGCTGGAGGAATTGCATTTGGCCTTGGTGGTCAAGATTTTGCTCGCGATACTCTTAAAGACATAAAAAATAAGCTAAAAGAGTAATTAGAGTTATTAAAGGCGCTTATAATTTGAGCGCCTTTAATTGTGCCTCTTGACAACTTTTTGAAAACTGCTAAACTACCACCAGTCATGATAAATAAAAATATAGTTTAAAAACTTAAGGCTGATTTTGGGTGTTAGTTTATCAGCCACTCGTTAGTGGTTTTTTGTTTCTTAATAGTCTTTTGGTGTTTGATTCTGATTAAACACAAGTAGATTATTACGAGAGAACATTGAAAATTTTTGTGGCAATAAGATACTAGCTAAAATTGTATTTTTTACAGGCAAATGGAGGATGCCTTGGAATGTTGAGGCGATGAAGGACGTGGCGTAACTGCGATAAGCTTCGGGGAGGTGTTAAGCAACCTTTGATCCGGAGATTTCCGAATGGGGAAACCTATTCTACTAAAAGTAGGATATCTGATCAATAGATTGGATGCGTACCCGCTGAAGTGAAACATCTCAGTAGGTGGAGGAAAAGAAAAAAAGAATGCTTATGCATTAAAATTCCCTGAGTAGCGGCGAGCGAAACGGGAGGAGCCCAAACCCGGCTTATGTGGTCGGGGGTTGTAAGTTAAATATGTTCTCTTTTATTAGAGACGGAGTATTACCAAGTTGTGATTTGGTTAACCAAATCTTGCTGGAAAGCGGAGCCGAAGAGAGTAAAAGCCTCGTAGGTGAAAACTATCACACACTTCGAATATTTGACTTGAGTACCGTAAGGAACGAAAACCTTGTGGGAATCAGGCAGGACTAAACTGCCAAGGCTAAATACTCAACATTACCGATAGTGAACCAGTACCGTGAGGGAAAGGTGAAAAGTAGCCCTGTTAGGGCGGTGAAATAGAACCTGAAACCATTTGCCTACAAGGAGTCAGAGGGGAATTTATTCCCTGATGGCGTGCCTTTTGCAGAATGAGCCAACGAGTGACTGTTAGTCCTTTGTCTAATCTCGTTACCGAGAGGAGGCACAGCGAAAGCGAGTCTTAATAGGGCGTATAGTTTTGCAGTGCAAAACTGAGGGCTGGCAGACGACCCGAAGCCAGGTGAGCTTGCCATGGCCAGGTTGAATTCCACTGAAAAGTGGAAGGAGGACCGAACCCGTAGATCGTGCAATATCTTGGGATGAGCTGTGGTAAGGAGTGAAAAGCTAATCGAACTTGGTAATAGCTGGTTCTCCCCGAAATAGCTTTAGGGCTAGCGTTTTCATATATTATGGGGGTAGAGCACTGAATGGATTTTCGTAGGGAAACCTAGACTGTCCAATCAAACTTCGAATACCATAATTGTAAGAAGGCAGTCAGACCGTGGGGGCTAAGCTCCATGGTCAAAAGGGAAACAGCCCAGATCTTCATCTAAGGTCCCTAAATTCAAGCTAAGTGCAAGTAAGGAGGTGAAGCTTCTTTGATAGTTAGGAAGTTAGCTTAGAAGCAGCTATCCTTTAAAAAGTGCGTAACAGCTTACTAACTAAGAAGTTTTGTGCCGAAGATTTCCGGGGCTAAAGCTTGATACCGAAGATAAGAATTATTACTTTTAAGTAATAGTGGTAGGGGAGCATCCCTCTTTCGTTGAAGGTGAGTCGTGAGGCTTGCTGGAGGATGAGGGAGAGAGAATGTTGGCATGAGTAACCGCAATTCCGGTGAGAGCCCGGAACACCGTAAACCCAAGGTTTCCTTGGCAATGGTGATCAGCCAAGGGTTAGGCGGACCTAAGGCGCAACCGAAAGGTGAGGCCGATGGACAGCCGGTTAATATTCCGGCCCTTTCTTATAAATTTCCAAATAGGAACGAAGATTAGTAATTTAAGTGGATTATTGAATTTCCATTCATTCTTTAAGGAGCAATCCAAGAAGCGTGAAAAGGTGGGATTTCGGTTCCATCGATTTGAGTGAGCAATCTTCCCAGAAAAGCTTTTTTGGAGCTAATTTATAAGGAAACCGTACCGTAAACCGACGCAGGTGGGTGGGCGTAAGTGTGCCAAGGTGAACGAGTGAAACTTCGTCAAGGAACTCGGCAAAAAAGTGGTCGTAACTTCGGGATAAGACCTGGGGATACAGTAATGTATCCCCCGCAGCGAAAGTACTCCTAGCGACTGTTTATCAAAAACACAGGTCCCTGCTAAACTCGTAAGAGGATGTATAGGGGCTGAGGCCTGACCAGTGCTGGAACATTAACAGCGTCGGTCTTTCTTCGTTTACGAGGGAAGGCTGAATGCTCGAAGTGCCAGTGAACGTCCGCGGTAACTATAACCGTGTTAAAGTAGCGTAATCCCTTGTCGGGTAAGTTCCGACCCGCACGAAAGGCTTAACGACTGGGAGGCTGTCTCGACGAAGTGCTCGGTGAAAATACAATACCGGTAAAGATGCCGGTTACCTGCGGCTAGACGAGAAGACCCCGGGAGCTTCACTGTAGTCAGATATTGACTTTTGATTTTAGATGCGAAGCGTAGGTGGTAGACTTTGAAGTTTTTCTTTCGGGAAAAATGGAGTCGCCAATGAGACACCACTCTTTTAAAATCTTAATTCTAACCTGGCCATACCTCACTGTATTTAATCTTTTGAATATAGTGAGGTATGGCGGGGACAGTTTCTGGCGGTCAGTTTAAGTGGGGTGCTTTTCTCCTAAAGAGTAACGGAGAAGTTTATAAGGTCAGCTAGCTCCGGATGGAAATCGGAGTGATTGTGTAAAGGCATAAGCTGGCTTTACTGCGAGACGGATATGTCGAGCAGTTGGGAAACCAGAACTTAGTGAACCGACCGTGTATGATTTTAGAAGCACGGGAGATCATCAGACAAAAGCTACCCCGGGGATAACAGGTTGGTAGGGCCCGCGAGTTCACATCAACGGCCCTGTTCGACACCTCGATGTCGGCTCATCACATCCTGGAGGTGAAGCAGCTTCCAAGGGTATGGCTGTTCGCCATTTAAAGTGGTACGTGAGCTGGGTTCAGACCGTCGTGAGACAGGTTGGTCTCTATCTACCGCAGGCGTTGAGTTTTGAGAAGATTTACTCCTAGTACGAGAGGACCGGAGTGAACTAACCTCTGGTGTACCAGTTGTTCTGTCAAGAGCATTGCTGGGTAGCTATGTTAGGAATGGATAAGCGCTGAAAGCATCTAAGCACGAAGCCAACTTCAAGATTAGAACTCATAGACCCCTCAGAGATGATGAGGTTGATAGGTTGCAGGTGTAAGGGTAGTAATGCCTTTAGCCAAGCAATACTAATAGGTCAAAGCAATTTTAGCTAGTTTCTTATTGCCACAAAAATTTAATTAAATCGTATTTAGTTCCAGGGAACTATACTGGTGTTGTCCCACCCGATTCCATTTCGAACTCGGAAGTGAAATGCACCAAGGCCGATGATAGTGGATTTTCCGCGAAAGTAGGTAGTTCCCGTGAATTGAATACGATTTTTTGTATAAAAATTAAAAATAGGGTATAGTTAGTCTATGTATAAGATTTCACTTCAGAGGAATAAAGAAAAGAGTAAATTAATAGCGTTTTGCATTTTAATTGTATTTTTGTCTTTATTCCTTTTTTTGTTTTCTGATAAATTATCAAATTTATCTTTTGGAGTATTATCACATTTTAGTAATGTTAATTTTTTCTGGAATCAATCAATTAAAGAAGAGAGGGATAGTCTGCTAAATCAAAAAGAAAGATTAACATCTAAAATAGTAGAATTACTTGTTTTAGAAGAAGAAAACGAGATGTTAAGAACTGCTCTTGGTTTAGGTCTAGATAAAGATTTTAATTTATTGTTGGCTAATATTTCTAGTAAAGATATTTTAGGTAATTCTTTTGTTGTTAATAAGGGTAAGGAAGATGGCTTATTAAAAGGAATGCCTGTTATAACTGAACACAAAGTTTTGGTTGGTGTTATAGATGAAGTTTTTGATAATTTCTCTAGAGTGAAATTAATTACTAGTGAAGATATTACTTGCGATGTAGAGATATTAAAAAGAGATGCTTTTGGCTTATTAACCGGAACAAATATTTCTTTAGTTGAAAAAGATAAAGGAATTGAAATTGGTGATGCTGTAATTACTGCTTCTTTAGGTGGTCTTTTCCCTAGTGGTTTGTTTATTGGACTAGTTAATGAAATAGTAAAAGACGAAACTGAACATTTTCAAACTTTAGAAATTAGACCATTTTTTGATATTAAAAGAATTAAAAAAGTTTTTATAATTAATGGTTGAAATAATCTTATTTATATTATTTTTTTTATTGTTAATTATAACAGCTGATTTTGTATTTTTAATATTACCACTTTTAATTACTATGTATGTTTTAACTTATTCCGATGGAGGAATAATTTTGGCTGGACTTTTAGGTTTGATTATAGATATTTTATCTCCAGGTTCATTAGGAATATTTTTCTTTTTATTTATTGTAGTAGCTTTAGTCTTAAGGATTTTATTAAACAAATATGTTCAAGTATCGGTTTTCCAAAGATTTTAATGGTCGGAGGGTTAATTTAAAAGACCAGAAAGAAATACAACCTCAAGAAATTTTTTTAGACAAGATTAGTTATGATAGGGGAGAGATTGGTTTAAAGATGAATGTATCTCTTTCTGCAAGGGCTTTTTATCTTTTGTTTTTATTATTTTTTTCATCTTTTTTAATTCTTGGCTGTAAATCTTTTTCTCTGCAAGTTGTTCATGGAGAAGATTACTATGAGATGGCTCAGAAGAATAAATTTGCATACAAAGATATTGAATCTTCTAGAGGAATAATATATGATCGCAATATGAACCAGTTGGTTTTTAATCGACCTAAGTTCTCTTTAGTTTATACTAAATCTGATAGCGATCAAGAATTTGATTTTATAAACGAACTATCTAAGAATTTAAACTTAGATTATGACGATATTGTTGAAAAAATTAATAATTCTAAAAATGAGAAAATTGTTATTCTAGAAGATATTAATCAAAAAGATTTAATATTTTTAGAAATCAAAACTAAAAATTTAGACAATTTTGAAATAGAAAAAAAAATGATTAGAGAGTACGATAATGCTGAAGCATTTTCTCATTTAATTGGCTATACCGGTAAAATATCTCCTGAAGAATTATCTAGTGATTATTCTTTAAAAGATTATATCGGAAAAACAGGATTGGAGAAGTTTTATGAGGATTATTTAAGAATTAATCCTGGTAAGTTGAAAATTGAAAAAGATGCGGTAGGTAGAATAAAATCGGAAGAAGTAGAATATATGGCCGAGTCAGGAAATAGTTTGGTACTTTGGATAGATGCTGGTCTTCAGAAGAAATCATACGAATCATTAGAAAATATGGTTAACAGTTTAGACTCTAAAGGTGCCGTTGCTATCGCAATAAATCCAAAGAATGGTGGTGTTTTAGCCATGGTTAGTTATCCTGGATTTGATAGCAATGCTTTTGCCAGGGGTATTAGTTCTAGCGGATTAGCAGAATTATTTGAAGATAATAGAAATCCATTGTTTAATCGTGCAGTATCTGGAACATATCCGGCTGGCTCAACAATAAAGCCGATTATTGGAACAGCTGTTTTAGAAGAAGAATTGGTTAGTCCTGAAAAGCAATTTTATTCTTCTGGTCAAATATCTGTTACTAATCCTTGGAATCCTAGCCAACCTTCAATTTTTAGAGATTGGCAAGCTCATGGTTGGGTAGATCTTAGACGAGCTATTGCGGTTTCTAGTAATGTTTACTTCTATACTGTTGGGGGTGGTTATGGGGGGCAAAAAGGATTAGGAGCAGTGATTATGAAAAAATATTTAGAGATGTTTGGTTGGAATTCTAAAACAGGCATAGATATTCCTCAAGAAAAAGAAGGTTTTTTGCCTGATCCGGATTGGAAGAAAGAAAATATTGGTAGCTCTTGGACAGTTGGTGATGATTATAATATGTCTATTGGTCAAGGATATATGTTTACCACGCCAATAGAAGTTGTAAATTCTTTTGTAGCTATCGCCAATAGAGGAACTCTTTATCGTCCAATGATTTTAAAAGAAGTTCTAGATAATAATGGTCAGGTGATAGAGGAAAAAGAGGTTGAGGTGCTTAATCATGATTTTGTAAAAAAAGAAAATTTAGAAATAGTTAGAGAGGGGATGAGACTTGCAGTGACGGAAGGCTCAGCTACAACACTAAATAGTTTACCAGTTGCAGTGGCCGCTAAAACAGGAACCGCTCAAATACCAAAAGCAGGATATTATCATAATTGGGTAACAGTTTTTGCACCATATGAAGACCCCGAAATAGTTTTAACTATTATGATTGAAGAAGTAGAGGGTGTGCGAGCAGCAGCTTTGCCAGTTGCTAAAGAGATATTAGAATGGTATTTTGAAAACCGCTAAATTGTGCTATACATTAAATATGGAAAACAAACAAAATATTAGTATTGAAGCAATGGATAAACTTAAGAGTGAGCTTAAGTTTTTAAAGGGTCCTAAAAGAAGAGAGCTCGCTTTAAGATTAAAAGAGGCAATATCTTTTGGAGATTTAAAAGAAAATGCAGCTTATCATGAGGCGAAAGATGATCAAGCTTTTTTGGAAGGAAGAATAAAAGAGTTAGAAAATATGATACGTAATCATTCTACATTTTCTATAGAAAAGTCAGATAATGTTACGGCTGGATCTACGGTAGTAGTTGATTGTAGTGGTTCTAAAGAAACTTTTAAAATTGTAAGTTCAATTGAAGCTGATCCATTAGAGAATAAAATATCAGTTGATTCTCCAATTGGAAAAATTCTTTTTGGTAAGAAAGTGGGCGATGTTTTTAAATTTGAATCTCCTGATGGAGATATGGTGGAGTATAAAATAATAGAAATAAAATAAATGGCAACGATAGACGAAATTAGAGACAATAGAATAAAGAAGTTGAACAAACTTAAGATCCAGGGAATTAATCCCTTTCCAATGGAGGTTAAAAGAACTCATACTATTTTTGAAGTTTTAGATAAGTTTTCTGAATTGTCCAAACAAGAAGAAGAGATTTATTTAGTTGGTAGAATAAGATCTCAAAGAGGTCACGGTAAAGCATCTTTTTTAAATATTGAAGATGGAACTGGTTCAATCCAGGGTTTAATAAGGGCGGATGGTGTTGGTTCTAGCAGGTATGAATTTTACAACGAAATATTTGATATTGGGGACTTTATTCAAGTTAAGGGGGTTCTTTTTGTTACTCAAAGAGGAGAAAAAACAATAAATATTAGTGATTTCAAAATAATTAGCAAGGGATTATTGCCTTTGCCAGAAAAATGGCATGGACTAAAAGACGAAGAAGAGCGTTTTAGAAAAAGGTACTTGGATATTATATTTAATCCAGAAGTTAAGAGTATGATTAAGAAGAGATCTATCTTTTGGAACTCTATAAGAAATTTTCTTTTAGAAAGGGATTTTATAGAAGTAGAAACTCCGGTTCTTGAAACAATTGCTGGAGGAGCTGATGCTGAGCCATTTATTACTCACCATAAAGTACTTGATATTGATCTCTATTTAAGAATATCAACTGGGGAGTTATGGCAAAAGAAACTTATGATAGCTGGATTTGAAAAAACATTTGAAATAGGTAGGCAATTTAGAAACGAAGGTATGAGTAACGAACATTTACAAGACTATACTCAGATGGAATTTTATTGGGCTTATGCGGACTATAAAAAAGGAATGAAACTTGTTGAAGAAATGTATCGTTATATCGCTCAAGAGACATTTGGAACTCTTAAATTTAAGATTAAAGGTTTTGATGTTGATTTGTCAAAAAAATGGGAAAGATACGATTATCGTTCTATTATTAGCAGTAAAACGGGTCTTAATATTAATGAAGCCAGTTTAGGAGAAATAGAAAAAACTCTTAACAAGCTTGAGGTTGAGTATGATAAAAAAAGATTTAATAGAACAAGGGCAATAGATTCTCTATGGAAATATTGTCGCAAGAGTATTGGTGGTCCTGGATTTTTAATTAATCAACCAGTAGAGATTTCGCCTTTGGCCAAAAGAATTGAGGGTCATCCAGAAATAGCAGCTAGGTTTCAAGTAATTTTAGCTGGTTCTGAAATTGGTAATGGTTATAGTGAGCTTAATGATCCGATTGATCAAGCTGAAAGATTTAAAGAACAACAAGCTCTTAGAGATGCTGGAGATGTTGAAGCTCAGATGTTTGATCACGACTTTGTAGAAGCGCTAGAATATGGAATGCCACCAACATGTGGTTTTGGATTATCTGAGAGACTTTTTAGTTTCTTAATGGATAAGCCTATTAGGGAGTGTCAAATTTTTCCATTAATGAAGCCAAAAAATGATTGAAATAAAAGACAAAGATATTTGGGATAATTTTGTTAAAAGTTTTCCGCAAAGAACATTTGTTAATTCTTGGGATTGGGGTGAATTTAGAAAAAGTCTAGGCGATAAAATATGGCGAAAGGGTTTGTTTGAAGGTGGAGACTTGAAGTCTATTTTTTTAGCATCTAAAGTTCATGCTAAAAAGGGAAGTTTTTTACTTCTAAATCATTTTCCAATAATTAAAGACAGCAAACTTTTAGAAGAAACACTATCAGATATAAAAAGTATTGCTGTTAGTGAAAAGGTTTCTTTTATAAGAATAGCGCCAATAATTGATAATCAATTAGATGGTTTTATTGATTCTCCGTCAAAAGTTTTTCCTACAAGAAGTTGGGTCTTAGATATTTCTAATAGTGAAGAGGATATTTTATCTGGTATGAGAAAAGAATATTCTAGAAGAATTAGAAAGGCTGAAAGAAATAGTGATATTAACGTTTCAATATCTAGAGACATTAAAGATATTAACTCTTTTTATGGTCTTATGAAAAAAACATCAAAAAGGCATGGTTTTAGTAGCTTTTCAAAAGAATATTTAGAAAAAGAATTTAGTGTTTTTTCTTCTGATGATAATGTTTTTTTATCTCTAGGTTATTATAAGAAAAAACTTGTAGCTGGGGCTTTTGTTGTTTTGTTTGGCGGTAAGGCTTTTTATCATCATGGCGCATCAGAAGCTCTATCAAGCACTATTTCTGTACCTCAAATTGTTCAATGGTTTGCCATTAAAGAAGCAAAAAAAAGAAATGCTTTTCTCTACGATTTTTGGTCAATTGCGCCAGACGATAATCCAAATCATAAGTGGGCAGGTCTAACATTTTTTAAAAAAAGTTTTGGAGGGAGAGCAATTAGCTACCCAAATACTAAAGACTTGCCATTGTCAAAAAGATATTGGTTAACATATTTTTTTGAAAAGTTATGAAAAAGAGTTACAAGAAATCATATCGTAGAAAACCTAAAATCCCTTTTTATAAAAAGTCTTTTTTTTGGAAATTGCTAGCTTTTGTTGTTTTGTTTTTTGTTTTAATTTATGTGACAGTGTTCTGTGAATTCTTTTGGATTAAAAATATTAATATTTCGGGCAATGAATTGGTGGATCAAAAAAGAGTTTTAGATGTGGTCAATAATAGCATTAACGCCAAAAGTATTTTTCTTGTTAATAGAGTAATTATTAAAGATAATATTTTAAATGAATTTCCTGAAGTTTATTCAGTTAATGTTCGTCGAGATTTTCCTGGAACTTTAGTAGTTAATGTTATGGAAAGAAATGCCATTGCTACTTGGTGTGATAGTAGTTTAGAGAACTGTTTTCTTATAGATAAAGATGGATTTTTATTCAAAAAGACTGAGCCAAAAAATATGGTTTTAATATCAAGTAATGGCAGTTTTGGTTTAGAGGATACAGCAATAGATCCAGAAAAATTATCTGAGTTAAATAATTTATGGCAAGAGATAAAAGATGTAGGTGTTTATTGGTTTGAAATTAATGGTTCAGAAATAGTAGCCCATACATTTGATAACTGGGATATTAAGCTTACATTTAACAATTTATTATCTAGTCAAGCCAGGGTGTTAAGAATAATATTGGAAGAAGGAATAATTGAAAAGGACTTAGAATATATTGATGTAAGGTTTGAAAATAGGGCATATTTAAAATCTAGCACTCAAGGGTCTTGACTGCTAATTTAAATTTGCTATAATTGTCAGTGTATGAATATTAGTCAACGCCAAGACATAATATTAAAAGCTTTGATTAAATCATATATTGATTTAGCTGAGCCAGTTAGTTCTGAGTATCTTAAAAATAAGTGTCATTTTGATTTTTCTCCTGCTACAATTAGATTAGAAATGCAAGAGTTAACTGATATGGGTTTTATTGAGCAACCTTATACTTCGTCTGGCAGAGTTCCAACCGATAAAGGTTATCGTTTTTTTGTGGACTCTCTAGAGGAGAAAGATTATCAGAAAAAAAAGATAGACGAGAGGGTTTTTAGTTTTAAGCTATTTGATTTGTCTTTTATTCATGAGTATAGTCGTCTTTTAGCTTCATTATCGTCTACCTTAATTGTTACTTATTTATTAAATGACAGGTTATTTATTAAAGAGGGTTGGAAAGAAGCATTTAATGCCCCTGATTTTTCAGAAACCAAAAAAGTTAGAGATTTCGCATCAATGGTTGATGATTTTGAAAACAATATTGATGTTTTTGATCTGGAATATTCTTCAATTGATACTTATATCGGTAAAGAGATTCCAATCACTAAGTCTGATGATTTTAGTATTATTATTTCTCGGTGTAGTTTTGTTGAAACCGGTGATGGTTTAATTGCAATACTTGGACCAAAAAGAATGGCATATGATAAAAACATATTTTTAATTAGATCGGTTATAGAAGAATTAAATAATAAAAATTATGGATAAAAAAGATAAATTAGTTGAGTGTGAAAAAAAGAAGGAAGAATATTTAAATGGGTGGAAACGGAGTAAGGCTGATTTTGAGAATTATAAAAAAGATGAGCTGGAAAGAGTTAACAGTTTAATTGAGTATAGTCAAAGAGTTCTTCTTTTAGAATTATTAAATATTGTTGATGATTTTGAGGTGGCAGAGAATCAAATACCAGAAGAAGAAAAAAACGAATATATAAAGGGTTTGTTGCAGATAAAAAGTCGTTTAGATGAGTTTTTGAGTAAGTTTGGGGTTGAAGTTATTAGTGCTGTTGGTAAAAATTTTGATCCTAATTTTCACGAGGCAGTAGAAATGGTGGACGGTGAAAAAAGTGGTGTAGTTGTTGAAGAAGTTTCAAAAGGTTATATCAAATCAGGTAAACTTATTCGACCAACAAAAGTAAAAGTAATTAAATAATCGTTTAGTGACCTAAAAGGGGTCGCTAATTATAAAAATATGGGAAAAATAATTGGAATTGATTTAGGAACAACATTTTCAGCGGTGGCATTTGTGGAAGGAGGAGAGCCAAAGATAATAGAAAATTCTGAGGGTTCTCGAACAACCCCTTCCGTTGTTGCTCTTAGTAAAAATGGAGAAAGGATTGTTGGAATTGTTGCCAGAAGACAACAAATTACAAATATTGAAAATACAATATTTGCAGTAAAACGTCTTATTGGTAGGAAGTATTCCGACAAAGAAGTTCAAGAGAGCAAAAAGATTCTTCCTTATGCAATTAGGAGTGCTGCTGATGGAAGTGTTGAGGTTAAAATGGGAGATAAATGGTATCGTCCAGCTGAAATATCAGCAATGATTATTAGAAAACTAAAGAAAGATGCTGAGAGTAAGTTGGGCGAAGAAATCAAAGAAGCTATTATTACTTGTCCAGCATATTTTGACGATGCTCAAAGAAAAGAAACGAAGATTGCTGGAGAAATTGCAGGATTAAATGTTAGAAGAGTTATTAACGAGCCGACTGCCGCAGCGCTAGCTTATGGTCTTACTAAAAAGAAAGATCAGCAAGTTGTTGTATATGATTTTGGTGGTGGAACATTTGATGTTTCAGTTTTGGATATTGGAGAAGATACAGTAGAAGTAAAGGCTACTGGTGGAGATACTCATCTTGGAGGAGAGGATTTTGATAACAGAATTGTCTCTTGGATTATTGAAGAATTTAAAAAAGATCAAGGAATAGATTTATCTCAAGATAAATTAGCTTTACAGAGATTAAAAGAATCTGCCGAGAAGGCAAAAATAGAATTATCAACTTCACTTGAAACAGAGATTAATATTCCTTTTATCACATCAGATGCCACAGGACCAAAACACTTATTATTGAAACTTACTCGAGCTACACTAGAGAATCTAGTTAAAGATTATCTTGATAAATCTTTTAAAATAGTGATTGATGTTTTGAAAGAAGCCAAAATTAAACCAGAGGAAGTAGATGCTGTAGTGTTAGTTGGTGGGCAGACAAGGATGCCTAAAATTCAGTCAGAAGTTAAAAAAATATTTGGCAAAGAGCCTAATAAAGAAATTAATCCAGACGAAGTAGTTGCAATTGGAGCTGCTATTGAATCGGGAATATTGCAAGGAGACGTAAAAGATGTTTTATTACTTGATGTTACTCCTCTTTCTTTGGGTATTGAAACTTTCGGAGAAGTTAATACTATTTTAATTCCCAAAAACACAACTGTTCCTACATCTAAAACTCAAGTTTTCTCCACTGCTTCAGACAATCAGCCATCAGTAGATATCCATGTAATTCAAGGCGAGAGACCTATGGCAAAAGACAACAAAACTCTTGGCCGATTTATGCTAGATGGTATTCCACCTGCACCAAGAGGTATTCCTCAAATAGAAGTTTCTTTTGATATTGATGCTAATGGAATACTTAGTGTTTCGGCAAAAGATAAAGCAACTGGTAAATCTCAATCAATAAGGATAGAAAGCGCTGCCAATATCTCAAAAGAAGAGATTGAGAGAATGAAAAAAGATGCCGAAGCTCATGTTGAAGAAGATAAGAAAAACCAAGACCTTATTGAAGCAAGAAATTTAGCCGATAATACAATTTATTTATCCGAAAAAACAATAAAAGATGCTGGTGATAAAATTGATGAAACATCTAAGAAAGAAGTTCAGGATAAAATTGAAGAGTTGAAAAAAGTTAAAGATGGTGATAGTATAGAGGACATTAAGGGCAAAACATCTGAGCTCTCTGATTTAATCCAAAAGATTGGAGCTAAAATGTATGAAAGCAAAGATGGTCAGAGAGAAGAAAAAAAAGACAATCAGCCCGAAGAAGGTAAGTATAAAGAAGAATAATGAAAGATTATTATAAAATTTTAGGAGTTTCTCGTGGTGCCTCTAAAGATGAAATAAAGAAAGCATATCGTAAGTTGGCTCATAAGTATCATCCTGATAAAAAAGAAGGAGATGAGGCAAAGTTTAAGGAAGTAAACGAGGCCTATCAAGCTCTTTCCGATGATCAAAAAAGACAACAATACGATCAGTTTGGAAAAACTTTTGAGGGAGATGCTTCAGGTTTTAATTTTAATCAAACTGGATTTGAGGGAGGGTTTGAATTTAGTGATTTTAGCGATATATTTGAAGAAATGTTTCGGGGCTCTAGTAGGGCAAGCAATGTTGACGTAAATAGAGGGGAAGATATTGAGGTGAGCATAGAAATGTCTCTAGAAGATATTTTACAGGATCAAGAGAAGAAGTTTAGAATTAAAAAATTTGCTACTTGTAGCAGATGTCATGGAGATGGCGCTGAACCAGGAACTTTAAGAAACCAATGTTCTGCTTGTCGCGGGACAGGAAGAGTTCAAGAAATAAAAAGAAGCATTTTTGGGACATATACTAGAGAAACAATTTGTCCTGAATGTTGGGGAGAAGGACAAAAACCTGGTAAGATTTGTAATGTTTGTGGTGGAGAAGGAAGGGTGAAAAAAGAAGAAGAAATAGATGTTATTATCCCTGCAGGAGTAGATGTTGATCAAGTGCTTAAGGTTCCTAATAAGGGGAATGCAGGTAAGAAGGGTGGACGAAATGGTAATTTATATGTTAGGGTGTTTATTAAGGAACATCCTGTGTTTGAGAGAAAGGGAGATAATCTTCATGCAGTTAAATCAATTCCTTTTTCTTTGGCGGCAATGGGAGGCGAGATAGAATTAAAAAGTATTCAGGGTAAAAAGCTTTTAATAGAAATCCCAGCGGGAATACCATCAGGAAAAATATTAAGAGTGTCGGGTAAAGGAATTCCACATTTTTCCAGAACAGGTGTTGGTGATTTATTTTTGAAGATAATGATAGATGTTCCAAAGAAGTTAAGTAGTAGGCAAAGAGATTTGTTGAAAGAATTGTCAAAAGAGGGTCTTTAATGCCCCGCTAACTCAATGGTAGAGTAACGGCCTTTTAAGCCGGTGGTTGTAGGTTCAAATCCTACGCGGGGCACATATTATGAAAACAAAAAAGATATTATTTTATTTCTTAGTATTGTTAATTGTTATATCTATTAGCTTTACTCTAGGATATCATACTAAAAAGAATTATATCTTTGGACTTAATGAAACTGATTTCAAATTAATTGATGAGGCTTATCAGTTAATTATTAACAATTTTATTGGAGCTAATGATATTAATCATGCCACCATAATTCATGGTGCAATAGACGGTATGGTTAATTCTTTGGGCGATCCTTATTCTAATTTTTTTGATTTAGAAGATACTAAAATGTTTTTAGAAGATACCGAAGGTAAGTTTGAGGGAGTTGGTATGGAGATTGGAGTAAGAGATGGTTTCTTTCAAGTTATATCTCCACTAAAGGGAACTCCAGCTTATAATGCTGGAATTTTAAGTGGCGATAGAGTATTAAAAATTGATGACGTTGATACAAGAGATATTTCTTTAGAAGATGGAGTGGCGTTAATTAGGGGTCCGAAAGGAACCGAAGTTACTTTGTCTATTTTACGAGAGGGATGGTCTGAGCCAAAAGATTTTAAAATTACAAGAGATGTTATTTCTGTAGCCTCGGTAGAATGGGAATTAATTGATGATAATATTGCACATATAAGTCTATATCATTTTTATAAAAATGCCGACAGTGATTTTAAAAATGTTGCGCTAGAGGTAATCAATAGTCCTGCCGAAGCAATTATATTAGATATGAGAGGTAATTCTGGTGGTTATCTTGATGTTTCGCAAGAAATTGCTGGATGGTTTTTAGAAAAAGGAGATGTTTTTGTAATAGAGGATTCTTATAATAGGCAAAGAGAAGAGAAAATTAAAGGAGTTGGAAGGCTATTAGAATATCCATTAGTTGTTTTAATAGATCAAGGTTCGGCTTCAGCTTCAGAAATTGTTGCTGGCGCGCTAAGAGATAATAGAGATATTTTATTAATAGGAGAGACTTCTTATGGCAAAGGTTCTATCCAGAAACTTGAATACTTAAGCGATGGTTCTTCAATCAAAATTACAGTAGCTCATTGGCTCACTCCTAATGGTGATTTGGTTTCTGAAAAAGGACTTGAGCCTGATATTAGGGTGGAATTTAATTTAGAAGAATATGAGGCTGGAAACGATGTTCAATTAAAAAAGGCACTTGAAGTTATTCAAGGAATGATATAGAATGGTTTAACAATTAAAATAATAAAAATATGAAAGTGATACTTTTAGAAGATGTAGAAAAATTAGGTAAGAGGTTAGATATTAAAAATGTAAAGAAGGGTCATGCTAGAAATTTTCTTTTACCGAAAAATCTAGCTAGGGTAGCAACTAAAGAAGCTTTAAAGTGGAGAGATGTTCAAATAGAAATTAAGAAGAGCGTAGATGATACCAAACTAAAAGAGGTTCAATCAGTTGTTAGCAAAATGGATGGGTTAGAGTTGTTTTTCAAAGTTAAGATCGGAGAAAAAGGTCAATTATTTGAATCGCTTAGCGCTCAAAAGATAAAAGATAAGTTAGAAGAAGCTGGGTTTAATGTTTCTAAGAATCAAATAGATTTAGCTGAGCCGATAAAAGAATTGGGTGAGTTTCCGGTGAAGGTGAAGTTTGATCATAATTTAGAAAGTATTGTTAAAATTATAATAATGGAAGAGAAGTAGGGCTGATTGGAGTCTTCTATAATTGATGGCTTCACAATCCTATTGCTATTTTTATTTCTAATGTCAAGAATAATTTTTGTAGGAGGTGGAGTTATGTCAGGCGTAGGCAAGGGTATTGCTACCTCTAGTATTGGTAAGATACTGCAAGGAAGGGGTTTTAAGGTTACTGCAATTAAAATAGATCCTTATGTTAATATTGATGCAGGGACGATGAATCCCATTGAACATGGAGAAGTTTTTGTTACTAACGATGCTTTGGAGTGTGATCAAGATATTGGCAATTACGAAAGGTTTTTATCTGAAGAATTTACTCAAGACAATTATATGACCACCGGTCGTGTTTATTTAGAAGTAATTAAGAAAGAAAGAAACTTAGAGTATGGTGGTAAATGTGTAGAGGTCGTGCCTCATATTCCTAACGAGGTAATAGCTCGAATAAAAAGAGCTGGTAGAAGAACTAAGGCAGATTTTGTTTTAGTAGAAATTGGCGGAACAGTAGGGGAATATCAAAATTTAATATTCTTAGAAGCAGCTCGAATGATGTGCTTGAAAAACCCAAACAAGGTTCTTTTTGTAATGGTAACATATTTGCCAGTTCCAAAGTCTATTGGAGAAATGAAAACCAAACCAACGCAGAATGCGGTCAGAATTCTTAATGAAGCTGGTATTCAGCCAGATATTATAATTGGAAGATCAGAGTTTCCTTTAGATGAGCCACGTAAGAAAAAAATATCTGTTTTTTGTAATATTGATCCTAAAGATGTTGTTTCTTCACCTGACACTGAGTTTTTATACGAGATACCATTAAATTTTGAAAAAGAGGGCTTGAGTACAAGAATATTGAATAAATTTAATATGAGGCCCAAGAAAAAAGATCTTAAAGATTGGGAGAGTATGGTGAACAGAATGAAGAATTCTAAAAAACCAGTTAAAGTTGCTATTGTTGGGAAGTATTTTCAAACAGGAGACTTTGTTCTCACTGATTCTTATCTTTCAGTGATAGAGGCAATTAAGCATGCGTCTTGGAATAATATGCTAAAACCTGAAATTGAATGGTTTTCTGCTGAAGAATACGAAAAAAATCCTAGTAAGGTAAAAGAGTTAAAAGATTACGATGGTATTATTATCCCTGGTGGTTTTGGGTCACGAGGAATTGAAGGCAAGATAAAAGTAATAGAGTTTTGCAGAGAGAATAATATTCCTTTCTTGGGTTTGTGTTTAGGTATGCAAATGGCGGTTATAGAATTTGCAAGAAATATTTGTGGAATTAAAGATGCCAACTCTTCAGAAATAGATCCTAAATGTTCTAATCCAGTAATAACGTTAATTGGAGATCAAGTTGATTTGATTAATAATAAAAAATATGGGGCAACTATGAGGTTGGGTGCTTATCCTTGTATCCTAAAAGATTATACTATTAGCTATAGTGCTTATAAAACAAAAGAGATATCTGAAAGACATAGGCATCGCTATGAGCTTAATAATGATTATAGAACATTGTTAGAATCAAAAGGATTAATTATGGCTGGAATTAACCCTGAAAGAGATTTAGTTGAGATTATAGAATTAAAAAATCATCCATTTTTTGTGGGTACTCAGTTTCATCCTGAATTTAAGTCTACGCCCTTAGTTCCTCATCCTTTGTTCAATTCTTTTATTCTCGCTTGTAAGAAAAGAGCCAATTAATTTTGGCTCGTTTCTACATTTACAACTTTGACTAATTTTTTTCTACCATTAAAACAAGTTTTTTTAGTAGTAGAAAAAGACACTATCCCGCTTTTTAGGGCAAATAATGTGTCGTCGTTACCTCGGCCAACATTTTTGCCAGGGATAAATTTTGTTCCCCTTTGGCGAATAATGATTGACCCAGTCTTTGCTCTTTGTCCGGCATAAAGTTTTACTCCCAAGTATTTTGGTCGTGAATCTCTACCCAGACTAGTTGTTCCTGCCGCTTTGGTTGTTGCCATTTCTTCTTTTTTATCTTATAATAATGCTATGATACCAAAAATTATTCAATTTGTCAAAGATAATAACAAGGAAATATTACTTTTTTTAGGGGTAATGCTCATATCCTCTCTTTCTTTTACTTTTGGCTATATCACCGGAAAATCAGAACAAAAGACTCCACTTCAATTTGAAAATTATTTAATAGAACAAAATGAAAATTCCTAATCATATCGGTGTAATCTTAGATGGAAATAGAAGATGGGCTGAAGAAAATGGTTTACCTGCTACTCGGGGTCATTTAGAGGGTGTTAAAAGAGCCAAGGAACTAGTTTCTTTTGCCAAAGAAAATGGGATAAAAAATTTAACACTCTTTGTTTTTTCTACGGAGAATTGGAAGAGAAGCGAAAAAGAGGTTAATTTTTTAATGAAATTAATAGAGGTGTTTTTTAAAGAAGAAATAACTAAAAATGATTTATTAAAAGATGTTCGGGTTTTAATTGTTGGAGAGAGAGAAAGGCTATCTGAGAGAATAAGAAAAGTAGTAGAGGCAATTGAAGAGAAAACAAAAGATAATAAATTAATGACATTAAACATTGCTCTTAGTTATGGAGGAAGAGGAGAGATTGTTTCAGCTATTAAAAATATTATTAAAAAGAATATACCTGTTGATGATATTAATGAACAAGTAATGCGAGAAAACTTGTCTATACCTGATTTAGATTTTATCATCAGAACTGGTAAAGAGCAGAGAATATCTAATTTCTTTTTATGGCAAGCAGCTTATGCTGAGTTATATTTTCCAAATAAATATTGGCCTGAATTTACGAACAAAGATTTATTAGAAGCGCTAAATGAGTATGATAGGAGAAAAAGGCGTTTTGGTCTTTAAGAAAAAAAGAAAATTTTGTATTTATTAACGACAGTAAGCAGGGATTTAATTCCTTGCTTTTAAAAAATGAAAGATATTAAAATAGTTAAAGCGAAAAGAAAAAACATTAAAAGTTTTTCTAAGGTTTTATTTAAATCTTTTAAAAAAGAGTCCGGAACAAGATATATTTTCAATTATTCTGACAAAGAATCTAGAATGTTTCTTTTCAAAGCCTTTTTATTAAGAAATACATTAAGATTTAGAAGTGGTCAAGTTTTTTTGGCGAAGAGTAATAATAAAATAGTTGGTGGGGCAGTTTTGTATAAGGATAGCCATCATTTATCTATTAAAAAAATAGTATTGTTTTTGCCAGAGGTGATAAAGATTATTCCCAAGATAAGTGTTTTGAAAGTTATATCAATATTAAGACTTAGATGGCTTGATAAACAAATTAATCAAGAATATTACACATTAGAGGTTTTGGCAGTGGATAGTAATTATCAAAGAAGGGGAATTGGTAGTAAGATATTATCTAAGGTAGTGAGTGTTGCCGAAAAAAGATCTATGGGTATTTATTTAACCACAGCTAGTAAGAAAAACGAAAGATTTTACAAGAAGTTTGGGTTTAAAACAATTCAGAGAAAAGTGGGAGAGGGGATTGTTATATATCATATGTATAAGAAGTTTTATGGCATTGATTTTCTTTCAAAAAAATGTAAACTAAACCATAATGCGAAAAGTTAAATTGCAATTATTAGTTCTCTTGTTTTTTTTGTTGCCAATAAGTGGTAGCGCTTTTGATGTTGGAGATGTAGAGAGTTTTAATATTGAGTCATCTTATGAGGCCAAAAATCAAAATGAAGTTTCTGCAGTTTTGGTAAAAATCAGTAATGAACTTCTTTTCTATATTGATCAAGATTGGTGGGAAAGTTTAGATCAAGAAAATCAAGAAAGAGTAGGCTCTATTATATACGATCTAGGGGTTGAATTTGAGAATCATATTTATCCTAAAATGACTAGCACTTTCGGAAAAGAACCTGTCCATACGGTAGATAAAAGTGGCAGAACCACAGTGATCTTTCATAATATGGCTAGAGGTGTTGGAGGGTATTTTAATTCGGGGGATCAGTATTCAGTCTATCAAAATACAAGATCTAACGAAAGAAATATGATATATATTTCAACTTCATATCTTGAAAGTCCATTTCTTCCTGGCTTTTTAGCTCACGAATTTATGCACTTGATTACTTTTAATCAAAAAGAAAGAAGGCATAAGGTAGTAGAAGAGGTTTGGCTTAACGAAGCTAGGGCTGAATATATTCCAACATTTCTTGGTTATGAGAATAATAATGATAACTTAGAAAGAAGAATGAATTCTTTTCTTAAAGATCCAAATACATCTCTTACAGAGTGGGAAGGTGGAGAAAAAAACTATGGTGTAATAAATATGTTTACTCATTATTTAGTTGACCATTATGGTGTAGAAATTTTAATTGATTCTTTGTTCTCTAAAAATGTTGGTATAAAAAGTATCAATGATGCATTAAAAAAGAATGGATATTCTGAAACATTTGCCGATATTTTTACCGATTGGACGATTGCTATCGTGTTAAACGATTGTAATTATGGTGACAAATATTGCTATTTAAATCCTAAATTTGAAGGCTTAAAGGTGTTGCCTGATATTCGCGATATTCCATCTACTCATAGCAGTTCTTTTTCTCAAAGAGTTCCTACTAAGAATTGGCTTGGGCGCTGGTATAAAATAGTGGGAGGTAAAGATGATTTAGTCTTTGAGTTTGATGGAGAATCAGGATTAAATTATCAAGTACCATATATCTTATGTGACTACAAAGATAAATGCATTATTGATTTTATTGAATTAGATGAAAATAATAATGGAAAAATTGTTATTGAGGGTTTTAATGATTATAGTGAGTTTATTTTCATACCATCGCTGCAATCTAAAATTGCTGGTTTTAATGGAAAAGAAAAAGAATATTATTTTAGTTATAAAATAGCTACTGATTCAGTAGCAGAAAAAGAAAAATATCGTGAGTTTTTGTTAAATGAGATAAGAAAATTGCAAGCAGAAATTGAACGATTACAATCACAAAATGTTTGTCGTATAGAGCAAAATCTTTCAGTAGGTTCTTCCGGAGAAAGCGTTGTTTGTCTTCAAGAATTTTTAAAGAAAGAAGGAAGTGATATTTATCCCGAAGGTTTAGTTACTGGTATTTTTTTTAATTTAACTAAAAATGCAGTGATTCGTTTTCAAGAAAAATATGCTTCTGAGATATTAGCTCCCTTAGGATTAACAAATGGTACTGGTTTTGTAGGTAGTGCTACTAGGGCTAAGATAAATTCAATGATTAGGTAATGTTAAATAAAAAACAAAAACTGATTTATTTTATAGGGGATCTTTGTTTGTTTGTTATTGCTCTTTGGATTACTCTTTTTTTAAGACATTTTGCGATACCTTCATTTGATCTTTTTTATTCTCACATTGTTCCTTTTTCTATCCTTTTTATAGCTTGGTTCTTTGTTTTTTATATCTTTGGATTATATGATAAACCAAAGGTATTAATTGAAGAAAAAGTTTTAAGTAGAGTGTTGGTAGTTAGCGCTATAATTGGAATTGTATTTTTTTACCTTATTCCTATTTTTAGTATAACCCCCAAGACAAATCTTTTAATATACTTAATAGTTTTATTTTCTCTTATCTTTTTATGGAGGTCAATTATTGACTATTTCTTTGAGCAAAACAAAAATGCTGTTCTTCTTATTGGGAGTAGTCAAGAGTCCGAGGAGTTATTGCTAGAATTAGATAAGAACTGTTCTTTTAAAATTGATAGGTATTCTAGTGATTCATCGCTAAGCGATTATTCAATTATTATTGTTGACCTAGAAGATGAAAAAGTCAAACCAATTGTTTCAAGACTATATAACCTTATCTTTTCTGGAGTTTTGATAATTGATATTTCAAAATTATATGAAGATGTTTTTAAAAGAGTGTCATTGTCTTATTTAGATCATCGCTGGTTTTTAAAAAATATTTCTAGTTATTCTAGAGTAGTTTATGATCCACTTAAAAGAATAATAGATATTTCTATTTCTCTTGTATTAGGTGTTATCTCGTTACCATTATATCCTTTTATTTGCTTGGCGATTAAATTAAACGATGGTGGAAGTTGCTTTATAGTTCAAAAGAGAATTGGGCAAAAAGGAAAAATCATTAACGTTATTAAATTTAGAACTATGAAAGTTAACGATAGTGGTGTTTGGGTTAAGGAGAACGATGATCGTATAACATCTGTAGGTAAGTTTCTCAGAAAGAGTCGTCTTGACGAATTACCTCAACTGTTAAATATTTTAAAAGGAGATATGTCCTTAGTTGGCCCTAGACCTGACATTTATGGTCTATTGAGTAAGTTAGAAGAAGAAATACCTTACTACAATATTAGAACGGCTATAAGGCCAGGATTGTCTGGTTGGGCTCAGGTTAATCAAGAAAAACCACCTCAATCGGTAGAGGAGACAAAAACAAGGTTAATGTATGATTTATATTATATTAAAAATCGTTCTTTGTGGTTAGATTTAAAAATTATTTTAAAAACAATAGTAATTATTGCTTCACGAAATGGAGTATAAAATTATGAATATATTTATTACTGGATCAGCAGGTTATGTCGGAAGATTGTTAGCAGATTCTTTTTCCAAAAAAGAGAATGTTTCTTCAATTATTTGCTTAGATAAAGAATCTATACCTGAAATACTTAAAAACAATCCTAAAGTTGTTTGGATTAATGCTAATACATCTGATAATGATTGGCAAGAAAAAGTTAAAGAAAAGTCTCCTGAGGTGATTATTCATTGTGCTTGGCAGATAAGACAAATGTATGGACAAGAAGAGACTCAAAAGAAGTGGAATATATTAGGGACTGATAATGTTTTTGACTTTGCTTTTGAAAATAGTTTTGTTAAAAAATTAATTTATTTTTCTAGCGCTGCAGTGTATGGAGCAAGAGAAGAAAACTCAATTGACTATTTTTTCAATGAACAAGATCCTGCTAGAGAAAACGACTATCTATATGGTAAAGAAAAGAGAATATCAGAAGAACACTTAAAAGAAAAATATAGCAATGCTAGTCATCGCCCTCAGGTTTTTGTAGTTCGACCATCTTCTTTAACAGGACCATATAATAATCATAAAGTTAAGAAGTTTGGACTTCAAAGTGTTTTGAGAAATGTTTTGCCAGTAGTTCCAATTGCTAGCGATAATTGGTGCAGGCAGTTTATACACGAAGATGATGTTATTGATATTATTAGTATGTTGAGCCTTAAAGAATTAGTAGGGGATTATGAAATACTAAATATTACTCCTAATACACTATTAACTGGTCAAGAAATTGCGCAGGTGTTGGGTAAGAAAACTGTTAAAATTCCAGTATTTTTAATTAAAATTATGTTCTTTTTTGCTTGGCATTTGACCAGAGGCGCTATTCCAACTGCGCCAGGTAGTTGGAAGACTTATTCTTATCCAATAGTTATGGATGGGTCTAAGATTACTAAGAAATATGGCTATAACTATCAATATCAATCTAGAGAAGCCTTTGAGATTGATGATGGTAGGTATAAGATGAAATAATGGAACCAAGAATTCTTCTATACTTAAATATCTTAATATTCATATTGTCTGGATTTTCACTTTTCTTTTTTTATGAAAAATGGGAACCAGTTATTTTTGAGAGTGAAAAAGAGAGTTCGGCGATAATTCAAAGTCCGACCAAACCAATATTTGTTGAAGAAGTTGAGGAGTTAAAAACAATAACTCAAAAAAAGGTTTCAATAGGTGAAGATTTTGTTATACCTATTGGAGTTGAAGGATTGGAAAGTAATCTCTCTTCGGCGTTTATTAAATTATCTTTTGATCCATCTAAGATAAAAGTATCTGAGATTAAAAAAGGAAATATATTTATCGGAGATGATTATTCTTCAGAATTCAATTATGATATTGATAATAAATTAGGTATAGTTATTGTTGGAATTGATGTTTTAACGTCAATAGCTTCCGACAAAAATGGAAATATTGTTGAAATTACTGCACAGGCTATAAAAGAAGGGGAGTCGCTTATTGAATTTAAAGATGTTGCAATATTTGATTTTAGTGGAGAAAAAGTGAATTATTCCATTAATCCAATAGAATTAATAATTAACTAATGTATTATTACGACTTACATTGTCATACTAATTTATCAGAAGATTCTTTTACAGATATAAAGGATGCTGTTAATGTTGCTAAAAAAAGAGGTCTTGATGGAATAGCGCCTACTAATCATAATAAAAAGTATGATGGATCACTACTAATTGATGGAATACAAATAATACCAGCCATTGAGGTAACGGTTGAGGGCGAGTCTCATCTTTTAGCATATTTTGTAAAAGAAGATATTTTGAAAGGAGATAATTTTGAAAACATAATAAAGAATATTAAAAATCAGGGTGGGTATGCTGTATTAGCCCATCCTTACAGAAATAGTCATGGATGGTTTAAAAAAGATAATTTAGATGATATTTTATCTGTTGTAGATGGAGTTGAGGTTGGTAATGCTCTAGATTCTAAAGAGCAAAGAGATTTGGCTTCAAAATTATTAAACAATGATTTGGTTGGAACGGCAGGTTCTGATGCTCATATGTCAGGGCAAGTTGGATTTGCTGTTGTGGGTGTTAAAGAGAGGTTGAATAAAGAGAATTTCAAAGAAGTATTAAAAGATGCAAAAATTATTATTGCTCCAGAATCAGATAATTTTAAGATGTTTTGGCATTTAAAAAATATTATTGGTCGTGTTAAGAACTCTATTAATGGTTTTAGACCATTGAAGTTTATTTTTTATAATGTTATAATGAAATTGTATTTTACAATAAAGAACAGAAGTCTATTAAAAATTAATTTTAATTACAAAAATGAAAAAAACATTTAATTTGCGGGAAATATTTTGGTCTTCTTTTTCAAAAGTAAAACAAAAGTTATTATTTTTTGTAGGCTTTACTTTATTTATCATCTTCGTATCTTTGTTTGTAACATTGCCATTAAATATTTATTCAGAATCTATTAAAGACACTAATCTCTTTGGATATACAATAATCATACTAATTTCTTTTCTCTTAAGTTTTTTAATTAGCGCAATAATATCTCCAGGGATAGTAACAATATCTCTTAAAGCGTCTAGAGGGGAATCAGTTTCTTTTAATGACTTTTTAGGCAAGACAAAATATGTTGTTCGTATTATGGTAGCAAATGTCATCTATTTTATACTAATAACTATTGGGTTTTTGTTATTAATTGTTCCAGGATTATTTGTTTTAATTAGGTTGCAGTTTATTCCATATTTAATAGTGGATAAGAATATGGGAGCGATAGAGGCAATTAAAGAAAGTTATCAGATTACTAAAGGCAACACCCTTAAACTTTTTGTTCTTAATTTGATTGTTGTCCCAGCATTAGTAATTTTAGGTTTCTTGCTATTAGTAGTCGGTGTATTATTTGCTATTCCGATGGTCTATCTTATGTATGCTATGGTTTATGACAAGCTACAACAATTATATTTTGATAAAAAACTTATTGACAAAACCAACCCTAATATAGTAAACTAATATATCAAGATTAAATAAATTAAAATAAATATATGAAAAACAACAAAAGTGGTTTCACATTAATAGAATTATTAATAGTAATAGGTATTATAGCTATACTAGCGGTCTCTATCATTATTGCAATAAATCCTGGTCAACAGTTTGCCCAAGCCAGAGATGCCACCAGACAAGGACATATTAATTCATTAAACCAAGCCATACTCTCATATATGGTATCTAATCATGGTGACTTGTCTGGACTAAACATACCACCAACACCAACAGAAATATGTGCAGTCACATCAACATGTGAGGGTTTAGTTAACCTAGAGCCACTACTTACAGGTGGACATCTATCAGCTATACCCATAGACCCTAGTGGAGGAACACTAACCAATGGTTCAGGA
>MWBX01000013.1 GCA_002069755.1 Parcubacteria group bacterium ADurb.Bin247 | reverse complement strand
TAAGAACCAATCATCTTCAAAAAAATCAATATTTTTTGGTATTGGTATTAATGACATAGTTTCGTTTAAATTATTAATAAATTGCGACCTTTGCCTAATTATATTAAAATTATTTTATATGTCAAGATTCAGCATTAAATCATATAAAATCTAACTGAAATAACTACAATAAGCAGAAATTGGCTCTGCTACTATAGCAGATCGTTAGAGTGTGAAATATGTGCTTCTAAACTCTGGCTCGTTCATAAATTAATTATTATCATAAAAAATATCCAAGTATTCTTTATATGCATATGATTGCCCATATTTTTTATCTTTATCTTTTAGAACAAGAACACCCATACCTACAAAGCGATCGATGACTCTTTGTGCGCCCGCTCGCGTAAACCCAGTCCACTTTTGAACGGTGGCAACATTTACAATCGGCTGGCCATAAAGTTTTGGCAAAATCATTGTTGCGCTTTCCGATGCACGGGTCCCAAGTTTTTGTATTTTTTGCCTATCTTTTTCTCGCAACTCAGTGATTTTGCCTACTATCTCTATCGCTTCGTTAGCAATGTCAATAACACCATCAAGAAAAAAATCAATCCAATCAGAAACTTGCCCGCTATGATAGCCAAAAAGTTTTTCATAATAAAGTTTTTGATGCCTCTTGAAAAAAGAAGATAAAAACAAAACGGGCTTTTCTAGAAAACCTTCTTTCCATAAATAAAAAGTGATCAACATTCTTCCGGTTCTGCCATTACCATCAAGAAAAGGGTGGATTGTTTCAAATTGAGCATGGATTAAACCGGCCTTTATAAGGGTGAGTGTTGCGTCATCGGCATAAAAAAATTTTTCAAGATCCTGCAAAGATTTTTGCATCTCATCAATCGGTGGCGGCACGAATCGCGCATTATCCGGGCGAGTTCCTCCAATCCAATTTTGACTTTTACGAAATTCTCCCGGATCGGAAAAATGAGTCGCTCTGGCTTGTTTCATTAACTGGCCATGCAGCTCCTTAACAAAACGAAGTGTTATTGGAAAATTATCAACTGAAACTCTTTTAATACCATAATTGAGGGCTTTAATATAGTGCAAAATATCGTCAACATCTTCTGGAATATCGGCATTGATTTTTGCTTCGGCTTCAATAGCATTAATCATTGTCGCTCTGGTACCCTCAATCTGACTTGATGAAGCGGCGTCTTTTCGTAAATACATTAATAAGAAAAAATCAGCATCCGGTAAAAGTTTGGTAATACCATCCAGTTTTCCTAATAATCTAGTAGCTTGATCGTTCTTTTTCAATATTTTAGCATCAAAATCAAAGCCACCCCTTGGAGGAAAAGGATTAGGAACAAAGGCTTTAAAGCCATTTTTTTGTTGAATATTTTTGCCTATCTCTATATTTTTCATAGTTTGTATCTATCTTTTTGATATTGTATACAAAGTATAGCAGTTTGTATCTATTTGTCAATAAATATTCTGGATATTTTCGCTTGTGGTTAATTTTTATTTAACCATTTAACCATGATCCTATTATCACTGCGTTTTTTAATTACCTTATACTATTCATTTCTTCCTAGCTCTTTTGCTATCTTATATCTTTGATAAGCTTCTTCGTATTTTGAAAAAAGCAATGCTTTGGGATAATCAATGTTTAATCCTAAAGCAACCCCACCACCAATTCCACCATAAATCAATTCTTCGGGAGTATCTTGATAAAGTTGATTGCTAGTACTTCCCGACTCCCTTTCTTGAATATATATCCCCACTCCTTCGGCAAACTCTGTCTCTTTCGCTTCTTTAGCAAACTTTTTAATACTATCTGCAGGAACATTAACTAAATCTTTTACCTGTTTAGGTAAGAAACTTGAAGCAATATCTCCAACTATATCAGTATACTTTTCTTCAATCTTTTCAACATTATCATCTTTTAGTGTTTTAAAAACCTCTCTAGAGACTTCTCTTTGAAGCTCTTTGTCTTTATCTAATAATTTTGTTTTAAAGATAAAGTTCCATATATTACCAGGAATTTCTTTCGCTTTGTTGATTGTAGAAACTAGAATATTATCCGTTGCCGCTCTCCCATAGGTGTTATAGTAATTTTTACCATCTCTGGTATATTTTTCTTGCCCATAAGTATCAACAAATCGAATTATCTTTACTCCCTCTTTTGTATACATTACCTCATATTCATTTGGCATAAGAACTTTGTCGGAAATACATTCTTTGCCATTCCATTTCTCGTCTATTTCACAAGGATACTCTTCTTCCTCTTCTTTTTGCGCTAAAAAAGGAATATCTATATTAATCTCGGGTATCTTAATATTCTCAATAATACTGTCTACACTTATCTCTGGTGAACCACCACTCTCTTTGGCAAAAGAAGAAACTTGAACATCAACTTTGGCACACCTTGCTGGAATACCAGATCTCTTAAGGCATGTTGTGCTACAAAAACTAGGAACCCCTCCGGTATAATTACCAGTTATCTGACACATATGGCCCTTCTGAATATATTGCAAACATTCTGAATCACTAATTTTATCATTATCAACCATGATAATGCACTCATAGCCAGAAAGCTCTTGACTAAACATACCTTTAAAATCATCCCAAAAACTAGCATCGGCATACGGAATGCTTAAGAAAAACATTAAAGATAATAATATTATTGTTTTTTTAATCATAATTTTTAT
>MWBX01000012.1 GCA_002069755.1 Parcubacteria group bacterium ADurb.Bin247 | reverse complement strand
ACCAGAGCAGAAACACTAAACAAATTAAAGAATGCCGACATATTTGTATTAACTTCTAACTACGAGGGCTTTCCGATTACTATTTTAGAAGCAATGAGCTTTGGCTTACCTGTTATTGCATCTGATGTTGGCGGAGTCTCTGAGATTGTAGACAATAGTGTTGGATATTTAATTAAAAGGGGAGACAAAGAGGGGTTGAAAAGAGCTTTAAAAGAATTGATTGATAGCAAAGCCATTAGATTAGAAAAAGGAAACAATGCCAGAAAGAGAATAGAAGAAAGTTTTACACTTGATAAAATGCTTTCCAAAACTGAACAAGTATATTTACAATAGTTTCGTGTTGTGTTATCCTGTACAAAAGTGTACAGGATAATATAACAAGAATATGGATAAATCAAAAATTCAAAAGCTTCTCCAAGATGGAAAAGGTGTTTACCACACTCAAGATTTGGCCGTTATCTGGAGCATTAATAATCAAAACACTCTCTATACTACAATTAAAAGATATGTTCAAAAGGGCCTTTTGAATAAGATTCATAAGGGCTTTTATTCTACCATTCCACTAAAAGATATTAATCCTTTTTATCTAGGACTTTTAGCTATTCATAGATATGGATATGTTAGTACTGAAAGCATATTAGTTAGCGAGGGATTAATATTTCAAGATATTAAATACACTACACTAGTATCTAGTGTCTCTAGAAGATTTGATATTGCTGGATATAGCTTTCTAGTACGTCAAATGAAAGATGATTTTTTGTATAACGATATAGGTATTGCTATTAAGAATGGAATTCCTGTTGCTTCAGTTGAAAGAGCTATAGCCGACATAACTTACTTTAATCCAAAATACCATTTTGATTGCAACAAAAAGATTAATTGGTCGGAAGTAGATAAAATTAAAAAGAAAATAGGATATGTATAATAAAAAAAGAGAACAAGCTAGGCATGAAGCGCAAATGTACCGTTTGCTTATAGAGATACTAGATGACAAGAACCTAGCGCTAAATGTTTTTTTTAAAGGAGGAACATGTGCACGAATGTTGGGCTTTTTAGATAGATTTTCAGTGGACTTAGATTTTGATCTAAAAGATGGTGCAGACAAGAAAGAGATTAGAGAGCAATTTCACTTGATTTTTAAAAAGCTTAACTTAGAAATTAAAGATGAGAGTAGCAGGGCTTTGCAATTCTTCTTAAAATGCCCAGCTCTAAAAGATGAAAGAAACACAATTAAAGTTGAGATATTAGATAAGGTATTTCTTTCTAACAAATATTCTCCTCAATATCTTTTGCCAATAAATAGAACTGCAATTTGCCAAACAATTGAGACTATGTTTGCTCATAAACTAATAGCTCTTATTGATCGTTTTGAGCAAGGCGGTGGAATTGCTGGAAGAGATGTCTATGATAAGTTTAAGGTTATTCGTAAACATCTTAAACAAGAAACCATCAATTTTATTAACTCTGAAATTAGTCAATTGCCCTAATCGTATCAAAGTGATACGATTAAAGGTATAAAATGATACGATTAGACAACTAAAATGAAAAATCAAGAAATTGCTAAAATACTATACGATATGGCTGACCGATTTTCTATGGATGGAGTGGCATTTAAACCCTATGCTTATAGAAAAGCAGCTGATGTTTTGGTTTCGGAAAAAGAAGATATTGAAAAGGTTTACCAAAGAGGCGGACTAAAGGAGCTAGAGAGTATGCCCGGAATAGGCAAACATATTGCCTTAAAGATTGAGGAGTATATTAAAACGGGGAAGATAAAACAATATGAGTTATTAAAAAGGCAAATACCAGCAGATGTTGAAGAGTTAACCAAAGTAGAAGGCGTTGGAACAATGACAGTAAAAACTCTTTATGAAAAATTGAATGTAAAAAATATTAAAGATTTGAAGCGAGCAGCTGAGGAGCATAAGATTGCTCCTCTTTTTGGATTTGGAGATAAAAAAGAGCAAGCAATACTAGAAGGTATTGGTTTTTTAAGTAAAAACGAAGGCAGGGTATCTATAGTAGTAGCCATAACTGAAACCAAAAGAATAATTGATTACTTAAAAGCTATGCCTGAGGTTGATAATATTAGCATAGCGGGTTCGCTTAGAAGAATGAAAGAAACTGTTGGCGACATTGATATTTTAGTAAGTTCAAAGAATTCAAGTAAGGTAATGGATTATTTTATTAAAATGCCAGGAGTTCAAAAGGTATGGGGTAAGGGAAAAACCAAAACATCAGTAAGAATGGATAGGGGGTATAATGTAGATCTTAGAGTTGTGCCCAAGTCTAGTTTTGGTTCAGCTTTGCAATACTTTACTGGGTCAAAAGAACACAATATTGCCTTGAGAAAGGTTGCCATTGCAAAAGGCTTGAAATTAAATGAATACGGAGTTTTTAAGGGCAGTAAAAAGGTTGCCGGAGAAACCGAACAAGCTGTCTATTCTGCTTTAGGAGTTGACTGGATTCCACCTGAGCTAAGAGAGGGATTAGGAGAACTTAATTCTAAATTACCTAATTTAATTAACTACAATGATATTAAAGGGGATTTGCATTGTCATACCAATTGGTCTGGGGGATTTAACTCAATAGAAGAAATGGCTAGAAAGGCAATGAGTTTGGGTTATTCATATATTGGTATTACAGACCATACTAAATATTTAAGAATAGAAAATGGACTAGATGAGAAAAGACTAAAAGAGCAAAGAAAAGAGATTGATTTAGTGAACAAGAAGTTGGATATTAAAATACTTCAAGGGTGCGAGGCCAATATCTTAGCCGATGGCTCTATTGATATTAAAGATAGTGTTCTTCAAAAACTAGACTTTGTTATCGCTGGAATACATTCCCATTTTAAGCTTAGTAGAGATCAGATGACAAAGAGAATGATAAAAGCAATGAGTAACCCTTATGTAGATATTATATCACATCCAACCGGGAGAATCATTGGCAAAAGAGCTGAGTACGAAATAGATCTTGATAAAATACTAACTGTAGCTAAAGAAACAGATACTATTCTTGAGATTAATGCTAATCCATCTAGACTAGACTTGAACGATATTAATATTCGCAAAGCAGTTAAAGCTGGGGTGAAGATGATAATTAATACCGATGCCCACGAAGAAAGACACATGGATTTAATGAACTTAGGTGTAGCTCAAGCAAGAAGGGGTTGGGCTAGTAAGACGGATATTGTTAATACCAAAGACTTGACAACCTATTTCCGATAATATACAATAACTGTATATTATCAGAAACAAGTTATGAATAAATTAAAAGAGTTTAATAATGTGATTGGAGGTATGCCATATTTCTTACCTGAAAATCTATTATCTTTAGGTTTTGAAAGGCGCTATTTGAATATATCATTATCTCGGCTTAAAAAAAGAGGAGATATTATTCCCCTTAAAAGAGGAATTTATGTTTCAGTAGAGTATTTAGATAAAGTAAAAAGAAATGGTGAGTATAGTAAATACTTAGAAATGATATCTGGAGTATTGTATTCTCCATCATATTTAAGCCTAGAGTATGTTTTAAATGAATATAATATTTTGAGTGAGTCTTCTTTTAGCTTTTCTTTAGTAAGCACCAAGAAAACATTTGAGGTAAAAAATGATCTTGGACTATTTTGTTATCGCAACATTAAAGAAAGTCTTTTTACTGGTTTTAATTTAATTAAGAGCGGTGATTTTTTAATATACAAAGCGACTAAAGCAAAAGCTTTGTTTGATTTTTTGTATTTCCGTAAGAACATAATTACTGGAGATGATTTTTTAGAATCTTTTAGGGTTAATAAAGAGATGTTAAGTGATAGTGATTTAAAAGAATTTAAGAAATATGTTTCAATTTCAAACAATCAAAAGATGAAAGAAATTGCAAAATTCTATGAACACTAAAGAAATATTAAAAAAAATAGTTAGCGATAATTACGATAAGCCTGATTTCTATACTCGTAACCTTCTAAAAGAATATTTACAGGTTTTAATTTTAAAATATATCTATTCTTCTAAAGATTACAAAGACTTATTCTTCTATGGCGGAACTTGTTTGTCTCAGTGTTATGGTATTCCTCGTTTGTCAGAAGATTTAGACTTTGTAGATATTAAAAAAGATATTAATCTAGAGAATCTTGCTCTAGATATCCATAATTTCTTCAAAAACAATACGGATATTACTCCAGAGATTAAGATTCAGAAATTTAGAATATATTTTAAATTTCCAATATTAAAAGAACTAGGCCTTGCTAAAGATTTGTCCGAACCAACCCACCTTTTTATTAAAATAGAGGTTTTTTCTGATTTTAACTTTTGTAGTAAGTTTAAAACAGAATTTAAGTCAATTTTTAAATTCAATCACTCGGTTTTGGTAAAAACATTTGATATTGAAACACTAATGGCCACTAAGGTTAGAGCTATATTATACAGAAAGTGGGAGAAGACTAACAAGGAAGGGGAATTGCTGGCTTCGGTTAAAGGCAGAGACTTTTTTGACTTAATGTGGTTTTTAGAAAAAGAAATAGAGCCAAATCTTGATTGTATTGAGGGCGTAGAAACCAAAGAAGAGCTCAAGAGCATTTTATTAGAAAAAGTTAACAATGCCGATAGTAAAAGTATAGAATATGACTTAAGGGCATTCATATCTGATCAAGACTTTGTTTCAAGAGTATCGCCCAATATTAAAGATATTATATTAAATAATCTTTCAAAGTGGAAAGATTAAAATCACAACCAAGTAATGACATTTGAAGATAAATTTGCTAATATTAGTCAATGATATTACAGCAAATTATATTACCAAGCGTCTTTATTCCTATTATAATTTTAATTGGGATTGTTTTTGTTTTTAGTTCTAAAAGATATAAGTTTGGTAGAATATTATTAATAATAGGCTTGGCATTATACTATATCTTTTCAATAACTCCAATTGTAGATTTATTATTAAAACCATTGGAGCAAGAGTATAGTACTGTAAGTGATATTCAAAAAGCAGATAAGATTGCCTTGTTATTGGGTGGTCGGGAGAGCGATGTGTTGCGCTCTAGCGAAGTTTTAAGAATTGCCCATTTAACAGATCATACTACTCAGATTATTATATCCGGAACAGACTCACAAAACCCTGATAGTGGAGAAGCATTAGCGGTTAGAAACTTTTTTATCAATAGAGGAGTTCCAAAAGACAATATTATCATTGAGGGAAACTCTAGAAATACTAAAGAAAATGTTAAAAACATTTACAATATTGTTGGAGATGAACATTTTTTCTTAGTTACATCGGCTTATCATATGAAACGAGCTATGTTAGAGTTTGAAAAACTTGGAGCAAATCCAATTCCAGCTCCAATAGACTTTAAAAGTGTAGGAGAATATGGTATCTTAAGCTATATTCCAAATTCTAAGAATTTAAGAAATTCTGATTTGGCGATGCACGAGTATTTCGGTATTATTTTTTATAATATAAAAAGATGAAAAAAACTTACGGAGATAAGAGTATAATAAACAATTTATTACAATATATTATTCGGATAGGTATATTTATATCTCTTCTTGTGCCGTTAGTAGTCAATTTAAAAATGATGTACCCTTTTATGGGTCCAAGAGCATTGTTTTTTATGGGAGTAGTTCAGGTAATATTCTTTGCTTGGTTTGCTCTAGCTATTTTTGATAAAAAGTATCGCCCCAATAGAGATGCTATAACTTTGTCGGTTCTGGCATTTATTATAATAGTTTTTGTAAGTGCGATATTAGGAGTAGATTTTGAATTTAGTTTTTGGTCTAACTATGAAAGATCAATGGGCTTGTTGATGCATTTACATATATTTGCTTTTTTCTTGGTGCTTTCTTCTTTTATTAAAACACACAATGAGTGGATGAATGTCTTTGCTGGTATATCTGTTGTTGCTTCAATAGTCGCGTTAATAAGCATAGCCGATGTTTATTTTCTAGATTTACCTAGCTATTACAAGAACGGCTCTGTGTTAGGCAACACTTCTTTTATGGGTAGCTATTTATTAATAGCAGCATTCTTTGCTTTTTATGGGTTATTAAAATCAATTAAACCCGCTCAATACTTTTTCTTAATTAATTTTGCAGTAATTGCTTTGGGAATATTAACTAATCCAGGCGGAAGAGCTATGAAAGGAGCTTTTTTGGCTGGGATGATTTTATTCTCTTTGTTTTATTATGCATTTAACAATAACAAATATGTTAAGAGTGGGTGTCGGGTTATTTTAGTTCTAGGTTTTTTGTCAGCAATTGTAATTGGGTTTTCTGCCTTTATTGACGGCAATCCAGTTAGAGAAAAGATACTTGATTTGCGTGGAATGAAGCCTCGTTTTACTGTTTGGGATATATCTTGGCAATCTTTTAAAGAGAGGCCAATATTAGGCTGGGGAATTGAAAATTATCGTGTTCCCTTTGAAAGACATTTTGAACCAAAGCTATTACTTCAAGAATATGGAGCTGAGGTTTGGTTTGATCGAGCTCACAATATTGTTTTTGATTCTTTGGTTGCATTTGGTTTAGTAGGAACAATAGCGTTTTTTGCGATGTTTGTAATATCAATATATGCTTTGTGGAGAAGATATTTAAGAGGCGATGGTGATATTATTCCGCCGGCGGTGTTTACATCTTTGTTTGTTGCTCATTTTATTCAGAATCTTACTGTGTTTGATATGATAGCTAGCTATATGCTTGTATTTTTAGCTTTGGCTTTTATATCTTCTACAACTAAAAAAGAAGAATTAACAACTGATAGTCCTAAAGAATTCAACCTTTTTGTTTTGCTAATAATCACAATAGTATTTGCTTTCTCTTTTATTACTTTTGTTGCTAAGCCATATAATGTTAATCGTTATGGGTCAATGTCATTGTCTGCACCAATAGATTTTGAAGATGCACTAGATTATTTTGAAACTGCTGTGAGTATCCCAATGGGTAAAGAAAATACATTATTGTCTATCACCGAGAGAGTAATATCTTCGATTAATAAAGAAACATTATTAGAGATAGAAGACGAAGAGTTAAGAGCAAAACAAATGGCTTTTGATATTCAAAAAATGGAGTATTTGATTGAAAAATTAGAACAAATACTAGAGAGAGATTCTGTTAGGTTTAAGGATTATTGGACATTATCTAAGTTATATAACCACTATTTTGATTATTATCACTTAGAACAATTGATAGCCGATAATAGTGAAGAAAACAGAGAGCAAGCTATGAAGACAATTTCCAGAGCATTAGAAGTTGCCGAAATGGGAGTAGCCGAGAGCCCTAAAAATGTTCAAGGTTATTGGGAGGTTGCTCAAGCAAAGATAAACATTGGTAAGATATATTATCTATCTCTAGATTTTGATAATTCTGATAAATATTTCCTAGAGGCGTTTAATTCTTTACAAACCGCAGTAGACTTAGAGCCAAGATTTTTATCATCTCATGAAAAATTAATCAGAACTGCTGAAATAGTTTTAGCAGATAAGGATTTGGCTCAAAAGAAAGTTGAGGAAGCAATAGAAATTAATCCAGAATGGAAAGATGTTTTTGTAGAATATGGCAATTAAAATACTAAAAAGAGTTTACAAAAAGGTATTTTCTTTTGCTCCGATTCAAAAGATTACTAACGATGTTTTAGGCTATATGATTGTATCTACTAATTCTGGTTATCTGGTTTATTACAATAATCCTGAGAGACTAAAAGTATTAGAGTTAGTAAAAAAGAAGCCTATCAATTATTTATGGCAGTAAAAGCCACAAGCAAGGTAGCAGGTGATATTGCCGAAGTAGGAACATATATGGGTGGTTCGGCTAAAATAATATGCGAAGCCAGAAAAGAAAACAAAAAAATTTATTTATTTGATACATTTAATGGTTTACCAGAATTATCAGACAAAGATAATAATATTCATTTTCAGGTAGGAGAGTTTAGGTCTTCGCTAGATTATGTAAAAAACTATTTAAAAGATTATTCTGGAGTTTTTATTACCAAAGGTCTTTTTCCTAAGACGGCTGATAATATTAAAGATAAGAAGTTTTCTTTTGTAAATTTAGATGTTGATTTGTATGAGGGGACTAAAGATTCTATAGAATTCTTTTATCCGAGAATGTCTAGAGGTGGCATTATTATTTTCCACGACTATATTTCTACACCGGGAGTTAAAAAAGCATTTGACGAATTTTTTAAAGATAAATCCGAGCCAATAATAGAATTATCAGGATCCCAATGTTTAATTGTTAAATCTTAAAATGATCAAAAAAAATATTTGTTTAAAAAAATACACTACACTTAAAATTGGTGGGCGAGCCAAGTATTTTGTCAATGCAAATAATATTAAAGAAATTAAAGAAGCAATTAATTACGCTGAGAAAAACAATATTCCATTTTTTGTTTTAGGTAATGGAAGCAATGTTTTAATTAATAGTGATGATTATCCTGGATTAGTGATTAGAATTGTTGGCGGAGAAATACTTCTTGCTAATAATTGCGTAATAGTTGATGCTGGAGTATTTTTGTCAGATCTAATAGTTTTTTGTACTAAAAACAATCTTAGTGGTATTGAATGGGCTAGTGGAATACCAGCAACAGTGGGTGGCTCAATTTATGGTAATGCTGGTTGTTTTGGAAAATCTATGGTTGACAATGTTATTTGGGTGGATGTGCTAAATATTAAAACAAAAAAGATTGAGAGATACAAAAACAAAGAATGTAAATTTGGTTATCGAGAAAGCTTTTTCAAAAAGAATCCATATTTAATAATTTTGAGAGCAAAATTAAAATTTAAAAAAAGCGACTCAACAAAGATAAAGGCAGAAATTAAAAAATGTCTAGATTTGAGAAGAAAAAAACAAGTTGTTGGTTTTTCGGCTGGTAGTGTTTTTAAAAATTATCAATTTAAAAACCAAAAGGAAAAGAAAGAATTCTTAAATAATTTTCCCGAGTTAGGTAAATTTGTTTTTAATAACGTTATTGCTACAGGAATATTGCTAGATTCGGTAAAATTAAAAGGATTAAAAGTAGGCAATGCGATGGTGGCGCCTAATCATGCTAATTTTATTATTAACAACGGGTCTGCCACATCAAAAGATGTTTTAGACATAATAGATATTGCTAAAAAAAAGATAAAACAAAAATTTAAAATTGAAATAAAAGAAGAAATTATTTTTTTAGGATTCAAAACTATTGACAAAAAAGAATAAAACTAAGATAATGGAATTAGTTAAGTACCTTGATATTAATTTTTGCAAATAATGGTCGGCTATTTGCTTCCTGGGTTTTTAAAAAATTTTAAAACTTTTTAGAAAGTTTTTAGATTATAAAAAAATGCCTGTAAAGAAAAAAACTGCAACAAAAAAGTCTGTTAAGAAGGTAGCAAAGAAGGTTACTAAACCTGTCAAGAAAGTTGCTAAGAAAAAGAAATAGTTTTTTAGAAAAGCTTTGTGCGAAAGTACAGGGCTTTTCTTTTTAAAATTATTTGCTAAAATGTATTTAGTTAAAATTAAAAAAATATATGAATACAATTATTAAGTCACCAAACATTGAAGTTACTGAAGCAATTAAATTATATATAGAGAAAAAAATGAATTCTCTGGAGAGACCGCTTACTAGTTTTTTAAATGAAGAAGATGTCCAAGAAAATCCAATAGAATCTAGAAAAAATAGGATTGAAGTAATTTGGGAAATTGGAACAGAATCTACTGGTTCTAAAAAAGGACTGTTTTTTTGTAAGGTAATAATATCAATTCCAGGCAAAAATAATGATATTATTGCTCGAGCTATTTCCGGAGATTTATATAGCGCGATAGATGAAGTTAAAGATATTACCATTAAACAATTAGTTAATACTAAAGAAAAACCTGATAGTTTAAAGAAAAGAGCGGCAAGAAAATTTAAGAGGCTTTTAAACTTTGATTCAGCAGCTCATAAAGATGAAGGGGAAAGGGTGAGAGAAGAGGGACGCTAGACAAAATTAAGTTTTCGTGTTAAGAGGAGCTTATTGCTATTTACAAATTAATCGCTGGTTGCTTTTTTTTAACTCTTTGTTTTTTAGCTTTACTAAATATTAGTAGAGTAGAAGAAGTTCCGTTACTTTTTAGTAGCGAGGATGGCTTTGTGCAATGATCTAAATTAGCCCATTGTGCAAGGTAAGCAACTAGTATTTGACTATGGTCAATAAAACAAAGAGGTCCTGTAAATGGATCCCGACTAAAAACAACTCTCAAAGTGCAGGAGTTCATATTATTGCTGAGTTTTGGGGTGTGCTAAATATTAAAGACCCCAAAAAGTTTGAGCAAATATTATTAGAGGCAGCGGTATTAGCTAAAGTTAAGCCATTAAAAGTATATGTTCATAAGTTTTTACCCCAAGGAATGACTGGGGTTGTTGTGCTTGCTGAATCCCATATTACTTTTCATACTTGGCCTGAGATGAAATATCTTGCTTTAGATATATTTACTTGTGGAGAATACTCTGAGCCATATGAAGCACTTAATCATTTTAAAAAGATTTTAAAACCTAAGAGTGTTCAAGTTTTAGAAATTAAGAGGGGGGTAGAATAATATGAAAAAGAATTTTCTTGGCAAGAAATGGTTTTTTGAAGATTTTTTAGATGTAGAATCTAGTTATTCAACTTGGGGATTTGAAATTAAAAAAGAATTATTCTCGGGTCAGAGTAAATTTCAAAAGATTGAAGTTTTTGACACACAAGATTTTGGCAGAGTTCTTGTTTTAGACGGAATAGTTCAGTTGTCAGTTAAAAATGAATTTGTCTATCATGAGATGTTAGTTCATCCAGCTATGTTTTATCATCCAAATCCTAAGAAAGTATTAATTATTGGTGGGGGAGATGGAATGGCGCTAAGAGAGGTTTTAAAACATAGAGTTGATGAAGTTGTTTTGGTAGATATTGATAAAGAAGTTATTCAGGTATCTAAAAAATATTTTGCTAAACAAATTCAAGGTGCTTTTAGTGATAAAAGAGTCAAAGTTTTTAATGAAGATGTATTATCATTTATCAAGCAATATAAAAAACATTTTGATATTATTATTGTAGACTTAACAGATCCAACTCCAGTAGCTAAATTTTGTTGGAACAAAAAGTTTTATCAAGATGTTTCAAATGCCCTAAAAGACGATGGTGTTAGTGGTTTTCAAAGTGGTTCTCTAAATGAACCTTTTTCAAAGAAAGTAAGGAGAGATTTGTCTAAAACATTTAATTATTTTAAAACACACAGAGCATTTATTGAATGTTTTCCTTTTAGTGAATATGCTTTCTCTTTTGGATCTAAGAAAATTAACCTTGATAAAATAAGTATTAAAAAATCAAAGATTAATTTAAAATACTATTCTCCAAAAATTCATTTTGTTTCTAGCGCTATGCCAACAAGTGAATTATAGCGTTAAATGTAAGATGATTTAGTTAATAATCTTTTTTTTAGATTTTGCACGATTTAATACAAAGTTTGTTGTTTAGCCTCTTTTGTGCTATAATCTCGGCATGTCTTTTTTAAATAAAATATTTGGCGATCCAAATGAAAAGTATATTCAAAAACTTCAACCAACAGTTGAGGCAATTAATTCTCTAGAGAGTAGTTTAGCGTCTTTAAAAGACGAAGATTTTCAATTAAAAACTCAAGAGTTTAAAGATAGATTGAATTCTGGTGAAACACTGGATAACATTTTACCTGAGGTTTTTGCTGTTGTTAGAGAAGCTTCAAAAAGAGTTTTAGGTCAAAGACATTACGATTCACAAGTTATTGGTGGTATTGTTCTTCATCAGGGCAAAATTGCTGAGATGAAAACAGGCGAAGGTAAAACTCTTGCTGCCACTCTTCCAATCTATTTAAATGCTCTTAGTGGAAAGGGAGTTCATGTAGTAACAGTAAATGATTATTTAGCTAGAAGAGATTTGGTTTGGATGGGTCAAATTTATAATTTTCTTGGCTTGTCTTCTGCTTGTATTAATCATATGCAGTCTTTTGTTTATGATGCTGATTTTTCTGCCGAGGGAAGTACCGAAGATTTTAAAAGAGATGAGCTTGGTGGTTTTAAGGTAGTTGAGGATTACTTAAGACCATCTACCAGAAAAGAAGCTTATAGCGCCGACATTACATATGGAACTAATAATGAGTTTGGTTTTGATTATCTTAAAGATAATATGGTTTATGATCTATCAGCTAAAGTACAAAGAGAATTTAATTATGCCATAATTGATGAAGTTGATTCCATTTTAATTGATGAAGCTAGAACTCCATTAATTATTTCTGCACCTGACGCTGAGAGTTCAGATATGTATCGGAGTTTTTCTCGTATTGTACCTAAGCTTGAGCCCGGAAAACACTATGAAGTATTTGAAAAAGAAAAAACTGTTACTGTAACCGAAGAGGGTGTAGCTGAGTTAGAAAAGATATTAGGTGTAGAAAATATATATGAAGAAAAAGGAATTAAATATCTTCATCATTTAGAGCAAGCTCTAAGAGCTCAGGCATTAAATCCAACAACCAAAAGGCCTCTTTTTGAAAAAGATCACCATTATATCGTTAAAGATAATCAGGTTATTATTATTGACGAATCAACTGGAAGGCAAATGCCTGGCCGAAGGTGGTCTGGTGGTCTTCACCAAGCAATTGAAGCTAAAGAGGGTGTTTTGATTCAGCCCGAATCAAAAACATTAGCTTCAATAACATTTCAAAACTATTTTAGAATGTACGATAAGCTATCTGGAATGACGGGAACTGCTCTTACTTCAGCCGAAGAGTTTGATAAAGTTTACAAACTAGAAGTTATTGCTGTTCCAACTAACAAGCCAATGATTAGAAAAGATTTGCCAGACTTAGTTTATCGAACTAAATCTGGTAAGTATCAGGCTATTGTTCGAGAAATAAAAGAAAGGCACGAGAAAGGTCAGCCACTGTTAATAGGAACAACATCAATTGAAAAGAACGAATTATTGAGCAAGCTCTTAGAAAGAGAGGGTATCCCTCATCGTATACTTAACGCTAAGAATCATGAAAAAGAAGCTGAGATTATTGCTCAAGCAGGAAAGTTTAAGGCGGTAACTGTTGCTACTAATATGGCGGGAAGGGGCGTTGATATTGTTTTAGGAGGTAATCCACCAGAAGATCCTCAGAAAGTTATTGATGTTGGCGGATTACATATTATTGGAACAGAAAGACACGAAGCCAGAAGAATAGATGATCAATTACGAGGTCGAGCAGGAAGACAAGGAGATCCGGGCTCAAGTCAATTCTTCTTGTCTCTAGAAGATGATCTTTTAAGGATATTTGGAGCTGAAAAGATAGAAGCTTTGGCTGGATATCTCAATATGCCCGAAGATCAACCAATTGAAACGAAAATGCTTTCGGGTATTATTGAATCGGCTCAGGGGAAAATAGAGGGCTTTCATTTTGATGCCAGAAAACATTTACTTGATTATGATGATGTTTCCAATAAGCAAAGAGAAGTTGTTTATAAAAAAAGACTAGATATTATTGAAAAAGAGAAAGACGGAACGCTTAAAGAAACAATGTTATCTTTGATTACTAATTATGGCTATACAGAAGATGATTATATTAAAAAAGAAACAGAGATTGGCCTAGAGAATATGAGAAGTTTAGAAAAGGTTGTTTGTCTCAGAGTGTTAGACTCCTTATGGGTTGATCATTTAGAAAATCTTCAATCTCTAAGAGATTCGGTTAGACTTAGAGCTTATGGTCAAAAGGATCCTTTGATTGAATACAAAAATGAAGCCCGTAAAATGTTTCAGGATCTTATAAATACTTGGGAAAAAGAAGTTGTAGAAATAATATTTAAGGTTAAATCGGTTTCTTTTGCACCTAGTCCAATAGAAAAAGGTAGAACAGAAATGCGACAACAATCAAATGTTGTTGTGCCAAGAAAGTCTAATAAGGTTGGGCGAAATGATCCTTGTCCTTGTGGAGCCAAACATCCTGATGGAAGACCTAAGAAATACAAACAGTGTTGTGGTAAGTAGTATTTTTTAATCCAGCAATGCGTATAAAACAAAACCCGTGAGCGAGAATATTTCTAAAGTACGTGTTTAAAGTTTTTAAACAATTTTTTGTCTAGACCCGAATTTACTCTTCTCAGATGAAAGAAGACAACACCTTTCTTTTTTATCCTGGATAATTCTAATCATCAATTAAGTAACAATGTGTGAGTCGTTCATTGATATTGTTATATTTTTCGCAAGATGAGCATGAAATTTATGCTCATCTTGTATTGGACGCATACAAGGTATTGACATTTATACTAAAAGGCAGTAAAGTAACCGTATGTGTAGCTATACGGCATATAGGTACGCGGGCTCTTCCTGCAGAAAGCAGGAAGAGAAGAATAGGGACACTCATCAAAAAAAAGATGAGTGTGAAAAAAAAGGAACTGATAATTCAGTTCCTACTTATTAAAGTTCTTTGGAGGTGGCAAAATATGGAAGAAATAGAAAGAAACGCCAACATTGCTGAAATAATCCTGATTGTTGCTTTAATAGCAATCGGAATTTATGTATTAATTCACTTTTTAAATAAAGTGATTTACTCATAAAAAAAATTGACAAATATTCAAATTTAATATAGAATATGGTATAAATTAATTATGAATTACTATAGAATAACAGTCGTACTCATATTTGTAATAACTCTGGCTTTAGGAGCTTTTGTTTATCCAACACCATTCAGTAATTTTGTTGATATTCCTAAGGTTGATTTTAAATTGGGCCTTGATTTGCAAGGCGGAACTCAATTGGTTTATCAGGCCGATCTTAGCGATGTTGATGAAAGTGAGCATAACAATAGAATGAATGGACTTAGGGATTTAATTGAAAGAAGGGTTAATTATTTCGGAGTATCTGAACCATTGGTCCAAGTAAGAGGAGATCGTTTAGTAGTAGAATTGGCTGGAGTTGTTGATCCAGTAGAGGCAATTAAAATGATTGGCGAAACTCCTTTTTTAGAATTTAAGGAGCTTAGCACCGAAGAAGATATAACGCCCGAGATATTAGAGATTATTGAAGAGAAGAATAAAGAAGCTTTAGAAAAAGCGGAATCAGTTTTTCAGATGATCTTAGATGGTGCTGATTTTGAAGAGACCGCTAAAGAATATTCCGATGACTTTTTGAGTGCTCAAGAAGGAGGATCTCTTGGTTCCTTTAAAAAAGGAGACATGGTTTCAGAATTTGACGAGGCTGTATTTAGTTTAAATGCTGGTGAGATTTACGAATCAGTTGTAGAGACTGATTTTGGGTATCATATTATTAGAAAAGATGAAGATGAAAACGAAGAAGGAGAGATAAAAGCTAGTCATATTTTAATTAAAAAGGCTTATCCACAAGAATATATTAGTGAGTGGAAGCGAACTGAGCTTAGTGGAGAGTATTTAAAAACTGCTAGATACTTCTTTGACCAAAGCACAAGAGATATTATTATTGAATTAGATTTTACTTCCGAAGGTGGTGAAATATTTGAAAAAATTACCGAGAGAAATGTTGGCAAACCTTTAGCAATATTTTTAGATGGTATGTCAATTATTGATACAAACGGAGATGGTGAAATTACAGATGATGATCTCTATGCTCCCACAATTCAAGAGAAAATATCAGGAGGCAAGGCAGTTATTACTGGAGAAGCTGATTTAGATACTGTGAGACAAATTGTAACTCGTCTTAGAAGTGGAGCTTTACCAGTTCCGATTGAGCTTTTAAATTATCAAAATGTTGGACCAACTATGGGTATGGAATCGTTAGAAAAGTCTTTGGTAGCTGGTTTTTGGGGCTTTTTAGCTATAGTTTTGTTTATTATTGCATTTTATCGATTACCAGGATTATTAGCGGCTATTAGTTTGATTTGCTACACCATATTTGTATTGACAATATTTAAATTATTACCAGTTACATTAACATTATCGGGTATAACTGGATTTATTCTTTCAATTGGTATGGCAGTAGATGCTAATATTTTAGTATTTTCTAGAATGAAAGAAGAGTTGGATTTAGGAAAATCATTAAAAGATAGTATTGATATTGGATTTGAAAGAGCTTGGCCTTCTATTAGAGATGGAAACTTTACAACATTGATTGTTGCTTTTATTCTTTTCTTTGTCGGAACTAGTTTTGTTCAAGGATTTGCTTTTACATTGATTATTGGAATATTAGTTAGTTTGTTTGCTGCTTTGGTTATAACAAGGTCTTTGCTTAAATCTTTTGAGGGAACCAGATTTGAGAAAATTAATTGGCTTTGGAAAAAGAAATGATAAATTTTATTAAATACAAAAGAATATATTATGGAATTTCTTCTATATTAATTTTAGCAAGCTTGTTTTCTCTTGTGTTTTTTGGAGTTAACTTTGGAATAGAATTTACTGGAGGGAGTATGATGGAAATAGAATATAGTGAAGATGTTCCTAGTGTTTCTGAATTAAGATCAACACTTTCTGGTATTGGTCTAAACGATGTTACTATACAATCAATTGGAGAAAATGGTTTTGTGCTAAGAATGCCTAATATATCACAAGATAAATATATTTTGTTAAAAGATTCTTTGAGCGGCGCGACAGAAAAATACTTTGAATCAATTGGTCCAACCATAGGAGAAGAATTAAAAAATAAATCAGTTATTAGTATTATTTTAGCATCCCTGGCTATCGTATTATACATTGCGTTAACCTTTAGAAATATGGGGAGTAAGAATATAAGATCGTGGCAGTACGGTATGGTTGCAGCTGGGATTGGATTCTTTCACGATGTTTTGATAGTTTTAGGGGCTTTTTCAATTATGGGATATTTATACGGAATACAGTTTAGTGTTCCGATAGCGGTTGCTCTTTTAACTGTGCTTGGTTATTCAATTAACGATACTGTAGTTGTTTTTGACCGAATAAGAGAAAACATTGCTAAAAACCCTCGTCTTGTATTTCCTGATATTGTTAATAAAAGTTTAAATGAAACGTTAGAAAGATCGATTAACACATCAGCTACAACATTGTTTGTTTTAATTGCAATATTTGTTCTAGGCGGAGAAACAATTCGTTGGTTTGTTTTTGCTATGATATTGGGTATATCTGTAGGTACCTATTCTTCAATATTTTTGGCTGGACCACTTTTGGTAACTTGGTTTAATAATAAAAAATAATTATGTTTGATTACCGACAAATTTCAACAAATATTGTTAGTAAATTGCCCGACAGAACAAGGGATATTATATCTCGTCGTTTTGGTCTTAATCAAGAAAGCAAGAAAGAGTCATTAGAGGCTATTGGTGTAGACTATGGTATTACTAGAGAAAGGGTTCGTCAAATTGAGCAAGATGCTATTAAAAAAATGCAAAGGGGAGCTGAAGAAGAATATCAACCTGTTTTTGATGTTTTTAGAGAGCAGATGATATCTTTTGGGGGAATTAAAAAAGAAGACGAATACATTAAGTCTTTGGGTAAATTAGAGGATTATAATTATATATCATTTTTATTATCGCTTAATAATTCTTTTTATAGATCTTCAGAAAGTAAAGATATTTATTCTTTTTGGGCTATTGACCAAAATAGTTTTAATAATGCTCAAGAAACTATTAAGAGAATACATCAAATATTATCAGAAAGCAGAAAACCAATAAAAATTGAGCATTGTATAAATATTGCTCCTGTTAAGGCGAGCAAAAAAGTAAATTCTTATTTAGATCTTTCTAAAAAGATTCATTTAACTCCAGATGGGGTTATTGGTTTTAAGAATTGGCCCGAAATTAATCCACGAGGTACTAAAGATAAGGCATATTTATTATTAAGAAAAAAGGGAAAGGCTTTACATTTTAGAGAAATTGCAAAATTGTTAGGTAATCATAGCGAGCAAACTGTTCATAACGAACTAATTAAAGATGAAAGATTTGTATTGGTTGGACGAGGGATATATGCTCTAAAAGAATGGGGTTATGAACCAGGAGATGTTAAAGATGTTATTAAAAAGATTCTTTTAATAGAGGGTAAGCCAATGACCAAAGAAGAAATAATTACTCGAGTTTTAGAGAAAAGAATAGTTAAAAAGAATACTATTATTCAGAATTTGTGCAACAAGGATTACTTTGAAAGGACTTCGGATGGTAAATATTTAGCGAAATAATTTAAAATTTAATGGAAATTAATTGGGCTGAGATCTTAATTCAAATTAATGGTCTTTTAATTGCCGCAAAACCCGGACTAGTTATTTTTTGGCAATTCATTTTGGCATGGTGGTGGTTACCACTGCCTTTTCTTTTATGGAAGCATTTTTTATACTTCTGGCTTTGGTGGAGAAATTATCTTTGGGAAGCTAAACAAAAAACAATATTATTAGAGATTAAGATACCGAAAGAAAATCTTAAGCCGATGAGAGCAATGGAGTTGGTTTTTACTGGTTTATGGCAAATATGGGCTGAACCAAATTGGATAGAAAAATGGTGGGATGGTCAGTCTCTCCTTTCTTATTCTTTTGAAATAGTTGCCATAGATGGAGTTCCTCATTTTCTTATACGTTGTCCTAAATCAGCATTGGGTATGGTAGAAACTCATATATATGCTCAATTTCCTGAAGCTGAAGTATTTGAAGTAGAAGATTATACCAAAAAAGTTCCTCAGGATATACCTAATAGTAAATGGGATTTATGGGGGACAGATTTTAAGCTTGCCAAAGCAAATTGTTATCCTATCAAAACATATCATGATTTTGAAACCGAACGGGAATCTAAAGAAGAAAAAAGAATAGATCCAATTACTTCATTGTTAGAAGGAATGAGTTTTTTAAAGAAAGGAGAGCAAGTTTGGGTTCAAATTCGAGCTACACCAATATTTTCTGAAATTCCTTGGATTGAAGAAGGTAAGAAGATAAAAAACCAGCTTTTGTCTAGAAAGATGCCTTCAAAGCCAAAACCATTATATCAAGAAATAATAGATGTCTTTTTTGGTTTTGGAAAAAAACAAGAAACTAAAGATGAAGGACTTCTTCCGCCTGAAATGCGTCTCACTGAAGTTGAGAAAGAAACTGTTGCTGCAATTGAAAGAAAAATGGACAAAGTTGGTTTTGAAGTTGGGATTAGGTATATTTATCTTGCTAAAAAAGATGTTATGGTAAAATCTAATCTTAGGCTTCCAATGAGCTATTTCACCAATTTTAATACTAAACATGCCAATGCTCCTATTCCTGATGGGAAAACAATTCCTAAGGTTAGAAAAAAGTGGTATGATCCTTTTTGGTTTCCCGAGAGAAGGCTTCATTTAAAAAAAAGATTGATATTTAGAAGATACATTGAAAGATTGCCTTTTTTCTTTCCACTCCCTGGTGGCACATTTGTTTTAAATGCTGAAGAATTGGCAACAATATATCATTTCCCATCTAAAGTTTTAACCCCAGCATCTATGATTCCAAGAGTAGAGGCTAAGAAGGGTGAAGCCCCTTTAGAGTTGCCGGTTGAAGAATAATTATGAGTATTATATTTTTTGGAGAAACAACATTTAGAAATAAGCGAAAAAAGTTTGGAATTAAAACAGACGATCGGAGAAGACATGTTTACATAATTGGTAAGACTGGTGTAGGGAAAACATCTTTAATGGAAAACAAAGCAGTACAAGATATTCGTCTTGGGCATGGTATGGGTTTTATTGATCCTCATGGTGAAGCTGCTGAAAAAATACTCAGCTTTGTTCCACCTGAGAGAATTAATGATGTTGTATATTTTAATCCAGCGGATTTATCTCATCCAATAGCTTTTAATGTAATGGAAAGTGTTGATCCGGTTCATCGTTATTTAGTTTCTTCTGGTTTGATGGGTGTTTTCAAAAAAATATGGCCCGATGTTTGGTCAGCTAGAATGGAGTATATTTTAAATAATGCTGTTTTAGCTTTACTTGAATATCCTAATGCGACTCTTTTAGGAATTAATCGTATGTTTGCTGATCCAGAATTTAGAGAGAAAGTAGTAGATAAAGTGACTGATCCAATAGTTAAAGCTTTTTGGACTAACGAATATGCTCAATATAGTAAACAATATGAATCAGAGGCTACAGCGGCAATACAAAATAAAGTAGGTCAATTTATATCCAACCCGTTAATTAGAAACATTGTTGGCCAAGTAAAGTCTACAATAGATATTCAAGACATTATGAACGGAGAGAAGATATTCATTATGAATCTTTCTAAAGGAAGAATTGGTGAAGATAATTCAAAGTTACTTGGGTCATTATTAATCACAAGGATTCAATTAGCTGCTATGTCTAGAGTTTCTTTACCGGAAGAGGACAGAAAAGACTTCTTTCTATATGTTGATGAATTTCAAAACTTTGCCACAAGCTCTTTCGTAACAATACTATCCGAGGCGAGAAAGTATCGGTTAGCATTAATCCTTGGTCATCAATATATTGCTCAAATGGAAGAAACTGTTAGGGATGCTGTTTTTGGTAATGTTGGCACATTAATATCTTTTAGAGTTGGTCCATCAGATGCTGAGTTTTTGGAAAAAGAGTTTAGTCCCGAGTTTACTGCCAATGATTTGGTTAATTTGCCGAAATACAACTATTATGTTAAGTTGATGATAGATGGAATTACTAGTAATCCTTTTTCAGCAGAATCGCTCCCACCAATAGGAATTGAACATGAAGACAATAAAGAGAAAATAATTCGTGTTTCTAGGGAAAAATATGGTAATTCAAAAGAAGAAGTAGAAAGAAAGATTCAACAATGGTTTAATTCTTTTAAGCCTGAAGAACCTCCTCAGAAATTATACGATGCAGTTTGTTCAATTTGTGGCAAGAAGACCAAAGTTGTTTTTGAGCCTCAACCAGGTAGAGAAATATATTGCAAAACTTGTCGTAAGAAAAAACCTTTAGAGATAGAAAAAAAGCCAATACTTTTTTCTTCTTTAAAAAAACAAGAAGAAAAACCTAAAAAGTCAGTTGAAATTAATAAATTAAGAGATGTTTTAAAAAACTCTCTAGATAAGATTAAAAGAAATGATAAAGACAATTAGAGATATAGATTTCTTAGGTAAAGTTGCCTTAATTAGATGTGATTTTAATGTTCCTTTTAATGATTTGGGAGAAATAGCTGATGATTTTAGAATTAGAGAATCAATTCCAACAATTAATTATGTTTTAGATCAAGGTGGCAGAGTGTTATTAGTTACTCATATTAAAAATAGTGTTAAATTAATTATTCCGTTATTAGAAGATATTCTTCAGAGAAAAGTTAATTTGGTAAAGGATAATATCGTTAATGGTGATGTATCTATTCTAGAAAATGTTAGAAGTTTTGAAGGCGAGGTAGAAAATGATGATGTTTTTGCTCAAAAGTTAGCTTCTATGGCCGATATTTACATCAATGAGGCTTTTTCTGTTTCTCACCGAGCCCATGCATCAGTTGCCAAAACACCATTATTAATGCCTAGTTGTGTTGGTTTTTTGTTTGAAAAAGAAATCAAAGTGTTGTCTAGGGTTAAAGATAATCCATGGAAACCACTGGTTGTAATAATCGGAGGAGCTAAAGTTCCTTCTAAGGTAAAAGTTATTAAGGCTTTTTTGGAAAAAGCAGATCACATATTACTTGGTGGGAAAGTTGCTAACGATATTCTTGTTGTCAAAGGTATCTCAGTTAACAAGCCATGGCCCAAAGAAGATGTTGTTTCAGAAATTGAGACAATTGACTTAACTTCAACTAAACTTCATTTACCCATAGATGTTAAACTATCTAATAGTGAAGGTTCCTTAAACAAAATTGATGCACCAGGGGTTGTTAAAAATGAAGAAGAAATTTATGATATTGGTCCTGAGACAATAAAAATATATTCTGATATAATAGCTGAGGCAAGTATGATTGTTTGGGCTGGCCCATTGGGGTTTTTTGAAAAAAAAGAGTTTGAGCTTGGCACTAAGGAAATTGCTCTAGCTATTGCCAGAAATAACAAAGCCTTTAAGGTTATTGGAGGCGGAGATACGGGTGTTGCAATTACTAAATTTAATATTAAGAAGAAAGTGGATCACATATCTACTGGAGGAGGGGCAATGCTTGATTTCTTGGCTAATAAAGAATTACCTGGGTTGAAAGCATTAAAATATTATGACCAAGATTAAAAACATTGAATTGGCCGCACAAAGAATTAAGAGTGCAATTGAAAATAAAGAAAAGATTGTTCTCTATGGCGATGCGGATTTAGATGGAACCGTATCGGTTGTTTTGTTAAAAGATACTATTGAATTATTGGGTGGCAAAGTTTTTATGGTATATTTCCCTGATCGTGAAATAGAAGGTTATGGAATAAACGCTAAAGCACTGAGGTTGATAAAGCAAAAAGCCAAAAAATCAAATGTTCTTTTAGTTGTTCTTGATTGTGGAATTGCTAATCTTGAAGAAGCTCAATTAGCTAAAAAATTAAAAATTGATTTAATTATTGCTGATCATCATCAACCTCATAAAGATTTGCCTTTGGCTGATATCATAGTTTGTCCTAAGCAAAAAGGTGACAAATATCCTTTTAAAGATTTAGCTAATGCTGGGATTGCTTTTTATCTTTGTAGAGAGATGTTAGGCTCTAAGTTTGTTAAAAAAGAAAAAGACTTTTTGACTTTGGCGGCATTAGCGACAATAGCTGATATGATGAAACAAGAGAAGGATAATAAAATGATTATTGATCGTGGTTTAGAGTATTTAAAACAAAATAAAAGACCAGGGTTAAAGTTTTTTTGGAAAAGCGGTTTGGTTTCTAAATGTGCCCAAGAAAGAGATGTAGTTCAGAGAATTAATTCAATTTTAGGTTCTAGCGGAATTAAAAATCATAAAATTGAGATATATAATTTTTTGGTTGCTGATGATATTAAAAAAGCAGAAAAGATTGTTAGTCGTTTAGTTAAAAAGAATAAAGAGAAGCAAAGAAGAGTTTTAAAAATGATAGATAAGGTAGAAAAGTCAGCTAATCTAGACTCACCAATTATATTTTTTGGTAGTCCAGATTGGAAAATTAATTTATTAGGCTCGGCCGCATCAAAGATAGAAAACAAATATAAAAAACCTGTATTTCTTTATAAAAAAGGGATTAAGAGTAGTCGGGGAGCAGTTAGAGTTCCAGCTAAGCTCAATGCTGTTTTAGCAATGAGTAAAAGTTCAGACATTCTTTTAACTTATGGAGGACATCCTCCAGCTGCTGGTTTTAATTTGGCTAATAAAAATATTGATGAGTTTGAATCAAGATTGATTAAATATTTTAAAAAGAAATGAAAAAAGTAATAATATATACTGATGGGGCTTCTCGTGGTAATCCAGGAGTTGGTTCTATTGGGGTTGTCTTTTGTAACGAAAAAGAAGAAATTATTAAAAGGTATAGTGAATATTTGGGAGACAGTGTTACTAACAACGAAGCAGAATATTTAGCTGTCATATTTGCTCTTAAAAAGTTTAGTTCAGTTTTTGGTAAGAAGTTGGCTGCCAGTACTGAGATAGAATTAAGAAGCGATTCAGAGCTATTAGTAAAGCAGATGAAAGGGGAGTATAAAATTATGAATCCTAAAATACAAGAATTGTTTTTACAAGTCTGGAATTTAAAGATAGATTTTGCCAAAGTTGTATTTAAGGCAATTCCTAGAGAGAAAAACAAAGAAGCTGATCGGTTAGCTAATGAGGCTCTAGATGAGAGGAATAAGAAGAGCTGAATTCAATAAGTAATTGCAACACCTGTGTGTTCTCTTAATACCTCTAAGGGAGTTTTACCACCGTGACGTTTGCGTGGGCGTGAATTAAGTAGATACTCGACATGGCGTATATCTTCTTCAGATATTTTTGCAAAGTCAGTTTTTTTGGGAAAGAATCTTCGGATAAGTCCGTTAATGTTTTCATTGGATCCGCGATCTTGTGAACAATATGCTCTAGCAAAGTAACAAGAAATTTCCAGACGTTTCTCAAGTTCCTGCCATCCTAAATTTTCCGTGCCCCTGTCTCGTGTAAGTGTTTTACGAATATGTCCAGGGATGTTACTCAATCGTTCTTCAACCACCCTATTAGATTCACTGATGGTACCATCTTTCATTTTTCCAATCAAGACAACCCCTGAAAATCTTTCATTAATAGTTTTAAGTCTTTCATTGCTTTGTCTTGATACTATAGTATCATCTTCCCAATCTCCAATGCGTGCTCTTTTAGCCACGACAACCGGTCTATCTTCAATTGAAGGTAATATTGGTCTCTCCGCTTTCCGTGATTGTCTAAATCCCTTTCTTTGTCTCCTGGTGTTGCGGCGAGCAAGATATGGTCGTAGATCTTCGCAGCCCCTTTTTACTTTCCCGTTTCCACCTCTTTGTATTTGAGTATAGATAAATTGATAGATGGCCTCGTGAGATATGTTGTTACCAGAATGGTCGATTGGTAAACGTAGAGAAATTTGCTCAGGGGACCAGCCAATTTTCAACTTTTCGGAAACGTATGACCGTATTAATTCATTTTTTAGTCGTTCTGATTTTTTGCCTAGTCGTTTTTTTAAGGCTTTCCCGTGAACTATATATGCTTGATATTTACCAACTCCTCGAGAAGGTCGCCCATCGATTTCTCGGCTGACTGATCCAGGATCTCGCCTGATTTTTTTGGCAATACCTCGGATACTTATCCCATTGCGGTAATTAATTTCAATCTCTATACGGTCTTGGAGAGTGAATTGTTTAAATGTGCGTAATTGTTTAATGTTTTTTTTCATACTTGTATTTTACCATAGGTGTTGCAATTGATTGTTGAACTTGGGAGAGTTTGTTTTGACTTTTCCATTATTTTTGTTATCATATTATTGTCCAAGAGGTTGGGGCAATCGCTCCTTTTATAAGGGGAGGAAAGTCCGAACACTCTCTCACATATAGTGAGAAACAGGGTAGCGGGTAATACCCGTCTTTTGCCGCAAGGCAAAAAGAGGTGCGAACAGAGACGTCTTTGATCGAAAGAGATAAGATATCCTTTACGGGATAAGTCCTTATATATCCAAATTAAGGTGTGAAACGGCTAAATCCTTACTCGGGTGCAAGAACAAACTTCACTTTGTGAAGAAAAAGTAGTTCGCTTGATTTTGCAGGGTAACTTGCAAAACAGATAAATGATTGCCACTCTTTTTTTTAAAAAGAGAACAGAATTCGGCTTATACATCCTCTTGGACTTTTTAAATATTCATGGTTGAAAAGATTTTTAATTCTAAAGCTAAGACAATAACATTCGCAGCGCTTTTAATCGGATGTTCTACTTTGATAAGTGGGTTATTAGGAATATTAAAGATGCGTCTATTAGCTGGCAAGTTTGATGTTGCTTTTACTCTGGATTGTTATTTCGCTGCTTTTAGAATACCTGATTTAATTTCTGCTATCATTATCACAGGAGGAATTATAGTGTCTTTTCTGCCTTTGTTTTCTGAAGAGTTTCAGAAAAACGAAAAGAGTGCTTGGCGGTTAGCAAATAATATGATTAATATATCGTTTGTTATCTTAGCCGGCATTTCTTTTTTAATATGGTTTTTTGCTCCATATTTAATAGATTTTATCGTTCCAGGATTTTCAATTGACCAAAAAGAATTGACAGTAGATCTTACTAGAATAATGTTCATTGCTCCTTTGATTTTTGCTCTTTCAGCTGTTTTTTCAGGTATTTTGCAACACTTTGATAGATTCTTTGCATATTCCTTGGCTCCAATATTGTATAATATTGGTATCATATTTGGCATTTTATTCTTTACTAGTTTTTTTCCAGAAGATAAAATGATTTTTGGTGTTGCTTATGGGGTTGTTTTTGGTTCACTGCTACACCTATTAATTCAAATACCCCCAGCAATTAAATGTGGCTTTAAATATCAGTTTTATTTTAATATTAGAGACAATCAGTTAATTAAGATATTTTACTTAATAATTCCAAGAATGATAAGTCAGGCATCTTCACAAATTAATTTGATAGTTATTACTGCTATCGGATCTCTTTTAACTGCTGGTAGTGTAGCTGTTTTCAACTTTGCTAACAATTTGTATCTTTTCCCAGTATCAATTATTGGTGTTTCTTTTGCAGTTGCTGCATTTCCTAGTTTTTCTAGATCTTTAGTAAATGGAAACCAAAATGAATTTGTTTCAGCTCTTTCTCTTTCTTTGCGTCAGGTGATATTGGCCATTGTTCCAATCGGTCTAATGTGCTTTATTCTAAGAGCTCAGATTGTGAGGGTTGTATTGGGAACTGGAGAGTTTGGCTGGACCGAAACCAGACTAACGGCAGCTTCTTTAGGTGTTTTTTCTCTAGGAATAATATTTGCTGGTATCACACCAATTTTAATTAGAGCATTTTTTGCTTTTAAAGACACTAAGACGCCTGCAATTTTGAGTGTTTTTTCAGTTGGTATTAACATATTACTCTCTTTTGCTTTTGTTTGGATAATAGATAAAAATCAATTAGTTAGTCTTTGGCTATCGTCTTTTTTAAAACTTGGTGGTATAGATGATATTAGAGTCATTGGTTTGGCTTTAGCGGTGACCGTAACATCAATTGTTCAGCTGGTTCTTCTTTTCGTCTTCTTAAAAAGAAAGGTTAAAGAGATTCCATTAAGAGAAATTAGAGTTTCTTTCGCTAAAGTTTGTATTGGATCTTTAGTTATGGTGGTTGTTACATACTTTTCGTTGAGAGTAGCTCTTTTCTTTGTTGATTTGACTACATTTGGCGCGGTGCTATTTCAGCTAATGTTTGCTTTTACTTTTGGTGCTCTAGCATATGTCGCTACTCTTTATTTACTCCATACTAAAGAATTATACTCACTAATTAAAAGATGAAAAATATAAGAAACTTTTCAATAATATCGCACATTGATCATGGTAAGTCTACTCTTGCTGATAGAATGATTGAAATTACTGGAACCGTATCTTCGGAGAAAATAGGGGAGCAGATGCTTGATTCTATGGATTTGGAACGTGAAAGGGGAATTACAATTAAAATGCAACCAGTAAGGATGAAGTATTCTTTAAATGGAGAAGAATATATTATTAATATGATAGATACTCCTGGTCATGTTGATTTTTCCTACGAGGTTTCTAGATCTTTAGCCGCCGTAGAAGGTGTAGTGTTGTTAGTTGATGCTACTAAAGGAATTCAAGCTCAAACACTAGCCAACCTAGATTTTGCTAAAAGACAAAATCTTGTAATTGTTCCAGCGGTGAATAAAATAGATTTACCCAATGCAATGACCGAAGATGTATCTAATAACTTAGCCGAGCTCTTGGGTATAGATTCATCTGAGGTAATTCGTATTTCAGCTAAAAAGAATATCAATGTAGATAAATTATTAGCTAGGGTAATAGAGAAAATCCCAGCTCCTAAAAAAGTAGAAGGCGAAGATTTTAAAGGTTTAATCTTTGATTCTGAATACGACTCTTTTAAGGGAGTTGTCGCATATGTTAGAGTGGTTAGCGGTTCTATTAAAAAAGGTGAGAAGATTTATCTTTTGTCAGTAAATGCAAAAGGAGAAGTAAAAGAAGTTGGTTATTTCATTCCTACATTTTCTCCTCAAAATATACTAAACTGTGGAGATATTGGATACATTGCAACAGGAATTAAAGAGGCGGGGATTATTAAAATTGGAGATACTATTAGTAATAATAAAGAGGCTAAGCCATTACCAGGTTACAAAGAGCTTAATCCTGTTGTTTTTGTAAGCTTTTACCCCGAAGACACTGACGACTACAATCTTTTAAGAGAAGCATTGGACAGAATAAGGTTGACGGATCCAGCTATTACATTTGAACCAGAGTTTAAAGAAGTATTGGGGCGTGGTTTTCGTTGTGGCTTTTTAGGTTCCTTGCACGCTGAAATAATATCCGAGAGACTTCATCGCGAATTTAATCTAGATTTAGTTATTACATCTCCATCTGTAGTTTATAAGATAATAGATGGTAAGGGTGACGAGATGACAATTATGTCTCCAGCTGATTGGCCTAATGGATCAAATATTAAGCAAATTTTAGAGCCGTGGGTTCGTCTAGAAGTTATGACACCATCGGTATATATCGGAGGAGTAATGGAGTTGCTAAGTTCTATGGGTGGCAAGGTGATTGAAAACAAATATTTTAAGGGAGATAAGATTTTAGTTGTCTATGAGGTTCCACTAAGAAAGATTATTACTGGTTTTCATGATAAGATTAAGGGAGTAACTCAGGGTTATGCTTCATTTAACTATAGCCTTATTGGTTTAAGAGAGGGAGATTTGGTCAAGCTAGAGGTTTTGGTTGGTGGTAATGTAGAAGAAGTTTTTTCACAAATAGTAGACAAAAAAGAAGCATATAACGAAGGGAAAAAGATAACTGAGAAGCTTAAAGAACTATTACCATCTCAACAATTTGCTTTAGCTATTCAAGCTGCAATATATGGTAAAATTATTGCTCGAGAAACTGTTAAAGCTCAAAGAAAAGATGTTACCGCTCCACTTTATGGAGGTGATGTTACTAGAAAAAGAAAGTTACTAGACAAACAAAAGAAAGGAAAAAAGAAACTTCAAGAAAGAATGGGCAAGATTAGAGTTCCACCTGAAGTATTTTTTAATGTTTTTAAGAAATAATGAAGACAAATAAAAAAATCATTCACAAAGAAAAAGATTACATTACTCTTATTGTTTTCTTTTGTATGTTTTTTATCTTAATTCTTTTAATTGTTTCAAATATTCGGATATATCAGAAAAGAGCTTCAATTGAAGAATATCTTGATGGAAAGAAAGAAGAATTAATGATATTAGAAAAAGAAGCGAAAGAGAATCTTAGCGTAGATCCAAGTGAAGAACTTTATAACATTGAAAAGATGGCTCGGGAGCAATTTCTTTTTAAAAAACCAGGAGAAGAAGTAGTCATAATTAAATACCCTGAAATAGAGGAAGAAGATATTAAAAAAGAGGAGGTAGATGTTCCTTGGTGGAAAAAGATATTTATGCGGGATTAGTATAGTGGTAGTACGCAACCTTCCCAAGGTTGAGGTGCCAGTTCGATTCTGGTATCCCGCTCACAGTGCCTCTTTAGCTCAGTGGCAGAGCAACGGTTTCGTAAACCGTAGACACCAGTTCGATTCTGGTAGGAGGCTCAGGTATTGAAACAAAATCAAATTTTGTGTATTATTCAAGCTATGGCAATTGAAGATATTAAAGAATTAGAAAAGAAAATCCTCTCGTTAGAGGAATGTCTTTGACCTTGAAAACAAAAGAAAGAGATTATTAGAGATTGATGAGATTCAAAAAGACCCTAGCTTTTGGGGTTCTAGCGATGCTATTATCATTGGTAGAGAATATTCTGATATAAAAGAAGAGTTGGGTGTTATTGATAGAATCAAGAGTAGTTTGGCTGATTTAGCGAATATGACAAGTATTGATTCCGACGGTAGTCTAGAAGGAGAGATTAAAGAAAAGTTATTTGAACTAGAAAGAGAAATATCTAAAGAAGAAATTAAAGTTTTTCTGTCTGGTAAGTATGATAAAAATAATGCATTATTGCAGATATTTGCTGGAGCAGGAGGAGTTGATGCACAAGATTGGGCAGGTATGATTTTAAGAATGTATGAGAGATATCTTAGCTCAAAAGGGTTTAGAGTGACAGTAATAGATCAGTCTTTGGGAGAAGTTGGTGGTATTAAGGAGGCAACACTTGAAGTTAAGGGTTCGTGGGCGTTTGGAACATTAAAACATGAAAAAGGAGTTCATCGATTGGTAAGAAATTCACCATTTTCTGGAAAAGGATTAAGACACACTTCTTTTGCGATGGTAGACATATTGCCTGAGATAAAGGATAAGAGTTTTGAAATTAAACCAGAAGATTTAAGAATAGAAACATCTAAATCTTCAGGTCCAGGAGGTCAAAATGTTAACAAGAGAGAAACAGCAATTAGAATTATTCATATTCCAACTGGCATTGCGGTATCTTCTCAAAATGAAAGATCTCAAGCGCAGAATAAAGAAAAAGCAATGGGTATACTTTTTTCTAAGTTACTAGCCATTCAAGAAGAGCAGAAATTAGAAGAAATAGGTGAAATTAAAGGAGAAAAGTTAGCAGTAGCTTGGGGAAACCAAATTAGATCTTATGTCTTGCACCCTTACAAAATGATAAAAGATTTAAGAACAGGAGTTGAAATTTCTAATGTAGAGAGTGTTTTAGACGGCGATCTAGATATGTTTATTGAGTCAGAATTAAGAATGCTTTATAAAAATAACAATTAACAATGATTTTTTTTGACAAAGTAAGTAAAATATATCCGGCACACTTGAATAAAAAAGAAAATATCGTGTTTAAAGATATTTTTCTTAGAATAGAAAAAGGGGAATTTGTTTTAATTACTGGAAAGTCTGGAGCTGGAAAAACAACATTGTTTCGCCTACTAATTGGAGAAGAAAAACCGACTAAAGGTAAGATATATTTTGAAGATAAAGATTTGTCTAAGATTAGTCATAGCAAGATTCATACTATAAGAAGGAAGATGGGTATTATATTCCAAGATTACAAACTGTTATCAACTAAAAATGTTTACGAAAATATATCATATATTATGGAGGCATTAGGCGTGCCCGACAAAGATATAGAAAGAAATGTCCCCGAGCTTTTAGAGCTGGTGGGATTAGAGAGTAGAGCTTATCATTATCCCGATGAGCTATCTGGTGGAGAGAAGCAAAGAGTTGCTATCGCTAGGGCATTAGTGTGCAATCCCGATGTGATTTTAGCTGACGAACCAACGGGTAACGTTGATCCATACTATACTATGGATATTATCAATTTATTATTAAAGATAAACGAAAAGGGGACTACTGTTCTTTTGGCAACCCATGATAAAGATATTGTTAATAGCCTAGACAAAAGGGTGGTTACCCTAAGTGATGGTGTTATTGTTAGAGATGAAATGGGAGGTAAATTTAGATTATAATATTATGTTTACTATATTAAAAAGAACATTAAAATTAGCTTGGAATAATTTAAAACATAATTCGGGTCTTTTTCTGGTAGCTGTTTTTGCAATTGCGATAGTTTTAATATTTACAACATTTGCTTTTGTGATTCAAGATTTTGCTCAATCAGTATCTTCTGAAATTAAGCAAAAGGTGTCGGTGAGTGTCTATTTTAAAGATGGAGTAGACGAAGACACAATTATGGATGTTAAATCGGGACTAGAAGAATTACCTGATGTAGTTGATGTTAGTTATACTTCAACAGAAGATGCCCTAGAGTCTTTTATACAAAGGTATAAAAATGATCCTCTTTTAATGGCTGCTTTAGCCGAAGTGGGTAATCCGTTTCCTGCATCTATAAGTGTAAGCTCAGATAGCGTTGAGGGTTATGATGCTATTGTTTACTTTTTAGAAGATAGTCCTTCTCAGGTATTTTTTGAAAAGATTGATTATGGTCAGAGAAAACCAATCATTGAAGATCTTTTCTATATTACAGATACAGTTAAAAAGGCAGGTTTATTAATCGCCGTGATTATGAGCTTAATAGCTATTTTAGTGGTTTTTAATATCATTAAATCTTCAATCCGTGGAATGAGAGACGAAATTTCAATTATGCGTTTGGTTGGTGTCTCTAGAAATTTTTTGTTTGCCTCTTTTACCTTTCAGGGATTAATTATCGGATTGTTTAGTATTGCCCTTAGTTTTTTAATAACAATTGCACTTGTGTTTTTGTTTGGAGAAGATGTTAAAAATATTGTATTTGGCTTAGATGTTGCTAACTACTTAGAAGAAAATTCAATGTTTTTGTTACAGGTGCATGTTTTTGTTGCATTTATGCTTGGAGTGATTTCTAGTATTCTTGCTGTAACAAGATATTTAAAGGTATAATTATTCGGAGGTCGTCTAATGGTAGGACACCAGGTTCTGGCCCTGGCAATTGGGGTTCGAATCCCTGCCTCCGAGCAGAGTAAAGCCATTTTCTAGATTGAAATGGTTTTGTTTTGTGGTATAATGATATTATGTTAAAGCTCTTTCTCACTGGTTCTAAGTATTAAAAATTAACACAAAAATAATATGTTTGATATTTTTGAAATAAAAAAGAAAAAAAGAGTTGTTGGAATGGATATGTTAGAGTCTTCAGTTCCAGATATTCAAGTTGGAGAAAATACTATTCGTTCATCAGTTTCAATCTTTTATAGTATTAAGTAGTTTTTGAAATATAATTAGCACGGCAATCATTGTGATCTAGGAAGTATAATCCTAGAAGTTGTCCGCATTAAGGGCATTTAAATGTGAAATATTCTGACATAGTATTTTTAATTATTTGACAAAAATATATAGTTATAGTAATATTAAAGCATAATAACATTAGAATTAATTGATAATAAAAATATTATGAAAACAATAAAAAATATTAGTTTGTTTTGTGGAATAGTGTTTTCAATTTTCTTTGTTAGTTTTATGGTA
>MWBX01000011.1 GCA_002069755.1 Parcubacteria group bacterium ADurb.Bin247 | reverse complement strand
AGATCAGATTAAGGCGCCAAGCGCCTTAATGATCAACAAAGTATTTTTGCTCTTTTCTCCTTTTATGCTACAATGGGTTTGTTAATTAAAACAAAATATGGAAAACAACATCATCATAATTTTTGGTCCTCCTGGATCAGGAAAAGGAACTCAGGCAGAACTTTTAGCAAACACTTTTAATTTGTATTCTTTTGAAACAAGCAAAATACTAGAAGAGAGTTTTAACAATGCTAAAGAAGAAGATTGTGTCGTGGTAGACGGAAAAGAATTTAATTTGGTTAATGAGAGTAATCTCTGGAAAACTGGTTCTCTTTGTAGTCCTCCTTTTGTAGCTCACTTGGTAGCTGAGAAGATTAAGAATCTTCACAAAGACAACAGAGGAATTGTGTTCTCTGGTTCTCCTAGAACAATATACGAAGCCGAAAAGATTATTCCTCTAATGGAAGAGCTTTATGGCAAAGATAATATCAAAGTTATCTTTTTAGATATTCCAGCCGAGACAACTATATATCGTAATTCTAACAGAAGAATTTGTAGTCTTATGCGTCATCCAATATTATTTTTAGAAGAAAATAAAGAAATGACCAGATGTCCAATAGATGGTTCTAAGCTAGTAAAAAGAGAAGGCTTAGATGACCCAGAGACAATCAAGGTTAGAATTAAAGAATTTGGCGAGCGAACATTTCCAGTACTTGAGTTTTTGAAGAATAGGGGAATACCAGTGATAATGATTGACGGAACTAAGTGTCCAGCCGAAGTCTTTGGCAATATTATGGATAAGATAAAATGAAAGTTAAATCTCCACAAGAAATAGCGGTAATGCGAGAGGGGGGCAAGATATTGGCAGACATTGTAAGACAGTTAGAGAGCAGAGTTAAACCTGGTGTTACCACAAAAGAGCTTGATGCACTAGCCCAGAATCTTTTTTCAAGATATGGCAAAGCTTCCTTTAAGGGGTATAATGGTTTTCCATGCTCAATCTGTACTTCTATTAACGAAGAAATAGTTCACGGAGTACCATCTGATAGAGTTTTAAAAGAGGGAGACATATTATCAATTGATGCCGGTCTTTTTTATAAAGGATTTCATAGCGATATGGCAACTACTGTTGCGGTGGGTAGTGTTGATAGTGAAGTAGCTCGATTAATTAGGGCAACCAAGAAGGCTCTTAAAAGGGGGATTAAGAAGTTAAGGCCGGGGATTACTGTTGGAGATTTGGGCAATACTATAGAGAGGTATGTTGAATCACAAGGATTCTGTGTTGCTGATGGTTTGTGTGGTCACGGTATTGGAGTTAATCTTCATGAAAAACCAGATATACTAAACTATGGGTTAAGGCATAAAGGAGAGATATTGCCAGAGGGTTTGGTAATTTGCATTGAGCCAATGCTTTGTTTGGGCAAACCAGATATTGACTATTGTCAAAATGGGATTACAATTAAAACTAAAGATAATTCAATCTCTGCTCACTTTGAGCATACTATAGCGATTACAAGTAATGGGGCAGAGGTTTTAACAGTATAGCTCTTGACTATATTTTACAATTAAATTAAAATAGTAATAATATGGAAGAATTTCAAAACAAGATAAAAGATTTTAGAGAATTACTTCATTATGTCTTTACTGATTTGACTGAAAAAGCAAGAATGCTTTTTTATTCAATTGCAGTAATTCTCACAATAGAGATATTATTGTTTTTGCTTCTTAATAGTCAATGGTTACCTGACTATATCTTTATGGGTCAGGGTTCTTTTTTTGATAACTTTTTAGCGGCTGGACAAATATCAATTACTATATCTGTTGTAGCAATATTTTTAATGTCTATTTTACAGTTCTCTATTATCACTTGTATTAGAGAAGACTTTGATGACTTTAAGTCTTCAGTTCGAAAAGGAATAGGCACAATATTAAGAGTGATAATTCCTGTTACTTTATTAGGAGGTATATTGTCTGGTCTTTTTGTCCTTGCTGATCAATATCGTGTAGCAGTGATTATTATTGCCATAATTACTTATTTCTGGTCAATTTTGGCAACCTACATTGCGCTAAGAGAAAAGAGAAGGGGGGTTGATGCTTTTGTTCGAGCTCTCCATGTTTTACGAAAGAATTTCATCAACTTTAATTTAAAAATAATATTATTCTTTTCTGTCTTGTTTTTATCTTTACTATCTCCACTATTCTTTATCTATTTACTCTATATGTTATTCTTTCAGTCAAGCACTTGGTTTTTAATCATTACCCTAGTACTTGCTTTCTTAATTATACTCCTAGGAATAGTTATTGCCAATTTATATCTGTCTGTTCTTTCAGAAAATGTTTGGAAGATTAGAAAGCATGTTGCTTTTTATAGTTCACATCCATTGTACTTGCTAGCAATTAATATATTTTTGATGGTGATCTTTTTAATATTAATACTTGGTACTGTCGTTTAATAATAAATATATGCTATTAACAGAAAAAAAGTTAGAAGAATTATTGGTGCCTAAGCATATCAGCAAAGATGATTTTGATATGGTGGCAGTTGAGGCAAAAAAGAAAAATGTTCCCTTGGATTTGCTTTTAACAGAAAAGGGTTTTATCCAAGACTCAACTTTGGGTAGAATTATTGCTGATGAAACTGGTTGTGAGTTCCTAGACATTAAAAGAACTCAAATCGTTGAGATTGACTCTGAATTACTAGACTATATCCCTGAAGCGGTTGCCTATGCTCAAAAGACAGTGGTCTTAGAGCAAGACAAAGACACTCTTAAGGTGATAACATCTAACCCCGACAACTATACTTTCTTTAAGTTATTAGAAAAGAAGTCTGGTAAGAAAGTTAAGGTTTTCTATGTTACTCCTTTTAACATCGATCAAGCTCTTAAAAGATACAAGGGTGACTTACGTCGTGAGGTTAAGAATCTTTTAGAAGAGCTAGAAAAGAATCCAGTAAAAAAAGAACAAAATATTGTAGAGTTGGTTAGTCTTTTAATGGAATATGCCTATACCAATCTTGCTTCTGATATTCATATTGAGCCACTAAGTGAAATAGTGGTGGTTAGGTTCCGTATTGATGGTATTATGCACAAAGTAGCCGAATACTCTAAAGAGTTACATAATCAGGTAGTTTCTAGAATAAAGATTATGGCTAAGCTCAGAACTGATGAAAAGGCTGCTGCTCAAGATGGAAGGTTTGAAATGGAAACAGCTGTTCAAAAGATTGATGTTCGTGTTTCAATATTACCAATTACTGAAGGAGAAAACGTAGTTATGCGTTTGCTTATGCAAAGGGGACGATGGTTTACCATATCAGATCTTGGTTTATCAGAATCTGATTTAAAGAAAATTAGAAATAATGCTGTTAAGCCTTATGGTATGATATTGGTAGTTGGTCCTACTGGTTCTGGTAAGACAACTACTCTTTATGCTATTTTACAATACTTAAACAAACCAGAAGTTAACATTATGACGATTGAAGATCCAGTAGAGTATAATATTGAGGGTATTCATCAAACCCAGCTTAATCCAGCTAAAGATATTACTTTTCCTAAGGGCTTGCGTACTATTGTTCGTCAAGACCCAGATGTTATTATGATTGGTGAGATTCGTGATGAAGAAACAGTAGATATTGCCATTAACTCTGCTATGACGGGTCACTTGGTATTATCTACTATGCATACTAACGATTCGGCAACAACATTTCCAAGGTTACTTGAAATGGGTGCCGAGCCATTTTTGGTTGCTTCTTCGGTAAATGTTGCTATTGCTCAAAGATTGGTTCGTAGTATTTGCCAGGATTGTAAAGAAGAATATTATCTTTCAGAAACAGAATTAAAGTATTTTGATAGCGAACCAGAGCTAGCCGAATTATTAAAGAACATTGCTAAGGTAGATGACTTATCTAAGGTTAAACTTTATCGTGGACGAGGTTGTAAGATTTGTAACGATACCGGATATTATGGACGAAATGCCATATTTGAGGTTTTAGAATTAACTGAAGAATTGCGTAATTTAATTATCGGTAAATCTTCATCAGATATGATTAAGAAAAAAGCAACGGAACAGGGTATGACGCCAATGATTCACGATGGAATAATTAAGGTCCTAGAAGGTAAAACAACATTAAGTGAAGTTATTAAAGTAACTAAGATATAATGCCGATACTCAATAAAATATCAACTCAAGAGAAAGTAGACTTTGTTAGAAACTTATCTCTTTTGGTTAGAAGTGGTGCACCAATAGATCAATCTTTTGGTGTTTTGGCTGAGCAGGCCAGTCCTTCAATGAAGAAGCTTTTAGTTGATGGTAAAAAGAAGGTTGAAAAGGGTACTTCTGTTTCCGAAGTGTTTGCTAACAATGCAAATTTTGATGGTGTTTTTATCAGTTTTATCAAGGCAGGTGAAGAATCAGGAACATTAAGTGAAAACCTAGAATATCTAGCTGATTGGCTAGATGGAAGCAATACTCTTGAGAAGGAAATTAGCTCAGCGACACTTTATCCTAAAATTATTGTTACTTTTGCTGGGATTATGGGTTTAATTCTTGCTTTGTGGGTTTTGCCAAGTATGGTTCAGGTTTTTAAAACTCTAGATGTTGATTTGCCTTTTACTACCGTTATTCTTCTAAATGTTGCCAATGCAGTTGATACTTATCCTTTAGAAATTATTCTTGCCATAATACTTATCTTAGCTTTTGTAGTAATATTATTCCAGATTAAAGCTTTTAAGAGACTATTCTATAAAGTCATTTTAAGAACTCCAGTTATTGGACCACTTTTAAAAGACTATGAGCTTGCTATTATTGCTCAGCTAGGAGCTGTTCTTCTAAAAAGTGGAACTTCTATTGGGAAAGTTTTTGATATACTTGCTGACTCAGCTAGTAACTATGAGTATAAAGATGCGATAACAGATATTTCAGAAAGAGTTAAAAAGGGTACTAGTTTAGTAGAAGCCCTTAGAAGTTATCCTAAACTATTTCCTTCAATATTTTCTAGTGTTGTGGCAGTTGGAGAAGAAACCGGATCACTTGGTCATTCTTTTGGATCTGTATCGGCCTATTTGTTGCTTTTATTGCCACTGCCATTATTATGCCGATTTACGAAGTGACTAAAGGATTGTACTAATATTTTTTTGATGGATAAAATTTTGAGCAAAAACAAAGGTAGCATTCTTATGGAAGCCATGGTTGCTATGGCGATTTTTGTCGTTGGTATGTCTTTTGTTTTGTTACTCTTCGTTAGCTCTTCCAAAGGTGCAATTTATAGCCTAGAGGGGACGAAGGCTTCCTTAATCAGCACTCAGTCTATGGAGGCAATGAGGTCAATACTCAATGATCGTGGGTGGCTGCCAGTTGGAACATACGAGGTGGGATTAAAAGATGACAAAGAATGGGACATCATATCTACCGAAGGGCTTGTAGGGCACTGGAAGTTGTCTGGTGATGCTAGAGACTATTCTGGTAATGGTAACGATGGTACACTGATGGGTGGGGTAACTTGGGCAGAAGATAGAATGGGGCAGGCTAGGGGAGCTGGGGATTTTGATGGAGAGAGTGGGTATGTAGAAGTTGATAGTTTAAGTAATGTTGGCGAAAATAATATTACATATTCTTTATGGGTAAAACCAAATACTAATGGTCATAATGGTGCTGCCGTATATACTTTCGATACATTTATGGGTAGACATGAAACAGGAAATAGTGGAGACTTATCCGTAGGGTATAGAGCAGACAATAAAGTAAGAGTTTATTATGAAAATTTGTCTACTGGAAATTACATAGATAGTATTAACCCTATTATTATAAATGAATGGACTTATGTCACTGTTGTTACAGATAGTTCAAGCGTCTCTCTTTATGTTAATGGAGTGCTTAATTCTATTGGCAATATAGCTACTAATTTTGTAATAGATAAAATGGGTATAGGAAATGCGATTTTGGATACCTGGACTACACATTTCAACGGACAAATTGACGATGTCCGCATCTACAATCGAGCATTGTCTGCAGAAGAAATAAAATTATTATATGAATCATATAATCCTATTTTAAAAATATGAGCAAATTAAACAAAGGACTAATA
>MWBX01000010.1 GCA_002069755.1 Parcubacteria group bacterium ADurb.Bin247 | reverse complement strand
CCGAACCGATAATTAATCGCAGTTCCATTATATATTATTATAAAAAGCCAGCCAATTAACTCTCGTTAATCTCTCTAGCCCTCTTTCTTAAGTCAACACATTTGTCAGTTTCATCTACTATCTCCCCCACTATCTGTTCTAAAACATCTTCTAGAGTAACAATTCCTGATGTTCTGCCAAAATCATCTTGGATAACAGCCATATGAATCTTTTCCTTTTAGAAAAACTAAACTAGAAGATCCGAACTTCTTTTGTTCGGACAAAACTTTAGCATCTACTAGCGAAACATCAAAAAAGGCTACTTCAATCGTTGAGCAAAAACCAGAACTCAAAATGATAAAAATTATTAATATAATTAAAGTTTCCATTTAATAAAAGGATCCCATAACCTCCGGGGAAAGATCTCTGATAAATTAAGCTAAGTGGGTGCCGAAGTCTCAATTCACGAACTGAGAATCATTTCCGGCTCCCTTGAAAAGCTTATAGCAGATTTTCCCGGGAAATGTTACAGGATCCATAATCATATTAACCTTTATTACAACTAAAATCAAGGGCTATAAATTAAACACATCAACAATCTGATGAACTAAAGAAACAACTACTGGAGGAGCCATTAAACTATACACTTCTACCCCTTGATCATCTTTTACTGTCCAGGGCAATTCTTCAACTTTAACTTTACCATCTTCCCAAGTATAGCGATATTCAGGTGTAATTTCATAATCGTCAACATTATCATTGGCTTTGTCTACTGGAATAGCATTTCTTAAAAGAACCTTAGGAATACCATATAGAGAAAATGCTTGTTTGATTAGTTTTTCGTCCATTTCAAGCCTTTCTTTAATTGGCTCTATTCCAAGCTCATCGCCTTCTTTGCCTACCATTTCAACTCCACTACATTCAGGATTATCACAAAGCAAAGAAAACTCTTTTGTTTCAGGATTGTACTTAATATTTGAAGTTGGTAATAGTTTAAGGTTGCGAGATGTTTTACACTCTGGACATATTCTTCTCCACTTTATTCGCTCATCAATTACACTATTAGGAACATCTATCAAAACAAATAAGTCTGGATCTTCACGATAACCAATTAGATCTCTAAAAAACAAAGAATATGATATTTGATCCATATCTCGAGGAAATCCATCAATAAATATTACCTTTTTGTCTCTTTTAGCAATCTCTCTTTTGATTAATGTTAGTATTAAATCGGTTGGAAGAAGTGTTGATGTGCTTCTGTTTTTAAGTATATCCATAATTTCTTCAACTGATAAAAATCCTCTATAGTTTTTTTCTAGAAATTTAACTAATTCTTCTTTTCTAACATTATCTTTTATCTCTAAGTCAATATCTCTAATCATGTCTCCGATGGAGAAATGATCAACATTACTACTACCAACAACTTCAGCAAACATTTTAGAATATGTTCCCTTACCTGAATTTTTCTTACCCATCAAGTAAGCAATAAAAGTATTACCTGCTTCAATGTGCTTTTTTATCTTTTCTATTTCTGGACCTGCCTTTAGAGCAAAATACTCTTGTCTTTCTTTGGGATCAGAAAGATTAAACTTTCTACCATCTTCACTTTTTGTTTTGAAAATTGGAAATTCCATTTTATTTTTTATTATTTTTAATATATTCCATTGCCTCTTCAGGTGTATCGACCAATTTGAAGAGCTTTAAATCTTTTTTTGTTATTGCTTTTTGCCTATTGCACAATTCTTCTTCAAACCAATTAATCATTGGTCCCCAATACTCTTTGCCAATTACAATAATAGTTACTGGATGAGAAAGCTTCTTAGTCTGAGAAAGCGTAATTATTTCAAAAAATTCATCTAGTGTTCCAAACCCCCCTGGAAAAAAAATATATACTGAAGAAGCAAAAGACATCATTACTTTTCTAGTAAAGAAATAGTAAAAACCAACTGTTTTGTTTACAAATTGGTTTGTTCTTTGTCCCTCGGGTAATTCAATGTTAATTCCAACCGACTCACCACCGGCTTCAAAAGCACCTCTGTTAGCTGCTTCCATAATACCAGGACCTCCCCCACTCACAACAATATATCCTTCTTTAGAAAGCAATTCCCCTAACTTTTTAGCTTTTTTGTAATACTCGTTATCCTCCTTAAAACGAGTCGCTCCAAAAACAGTAGCTGACTTGGTTTTAAAGCTACTAATAAACTCAAAACCTTCAATGAATTCGGCCATGATCTTGAATATTCTCCAAGGAAATGTTTTCTTAAAATCCTCGTTCATTGGAGGTAACTCTGGATCGGGGATATTTAGATCTTTAATATTTTTCATTTTTTATTTAAATTTAATGTCTCCATCAACATCAGTTCTAAGCACCTTTATACCATAATTTTCAAGAAGTTCCAGTGTCTCGGAGTGTGGATGACCATAGCTATTTCCCCGACCAGCAGATATCACAGCATAAGATGGCATTACTTGTTTTAGAAATTCTTCTGATGTAGATGTTTTGCCGCCATGATGACCAACACTCAAAACATCAGACTTTAAATTAAACATACCAATCAACATCTCTTCCTCTGCTTTGTAAGCATCACCAGTAAAAATAAATGATTTATCACTAAAAACAAGACGAGAAATAATTGATGTTTTATTAAGATCTTTAAAACTCTCACCCTCTAGAGAATCAAAAGGATATAATATATCGATATAGAAAGTATCACCTCTCACCCTTTGACCTGCTTGAGCAATGACTACTCTAGACTCTTCTATTAAATCTAGCCAAGAACGATAAGATGCAGTTGTATCTACTACTCCGGTCCACATTACATTCTTAACCTCATATTTATTAAGAACATCAATTAATCCATTCATATGATCGTAATGTGGATGAGTTAAAACAATCAAATCTATTTCTTTTTGCCAAAAAGGAATCTCCAAAGATAACTTCTCTATTATACTAGAATCTGGTCCACCATCTATTACGATATAGTGTCCCTCTCCAGTTTTAATTAAGGCTGCGTCTCCTTGACCAACATCAAAGAAGATTACTTCAAATCCAGATTCTTTGCTTAAATCAAAAGCAATTAAAAATGCAATTAAGTTGCACAAACAAAGAAAAGAGAAAACAAGAAAAACTATTTTATTTTTTTGAGTCATATCTGATTTTAATATATTTTTAATTTTATGTCTATTGCCGATTAAGGCGCCAAGCGCCTTAAACAAAACATCTCATCTTCTAGACTTTACAATACACAATAATATGGTATAGTTTAGCCAGCACATTAAAAAGTGCAAGAGGTAAAAAATGTTTGAAAAGTTAATTGCCATATTCGCCAATACAGCGGATTGGATTCTGGGGATTATAGTCGGCACGATTATCTTGGTAATAATCTTAAAATCGGTGAAGTTTCAAAGGCTAAACTTCAACGAACGTATCGCTGTTGACCGAGCTGGCGAGCTCAAAATCAAAAAGAGTTTGGTTTTAGGTTATGCCATCGTAATAACAGCACTCCAATACGAACGGATTTTGAGAGTGCTGAATGTGGGAACAGAATACTCCATACCTCTTTATAAAGATAAAGAGGTATGGATTGACCTTCGTCAAGGAGGTCGGGCAACGCTCATTGCCCCACGGGTCTGGATAAAGATCACAGACCCAAAGAAAGCAATGATTGCCGCATATGAAGACGGCAAATTCAACTTCGAAGAGTTGATTGGAAGTATAGCAGCGACGACGATAAGCGGTCATCTCCGCACCCTCAACGTTGAGGAAACTATGGAAATGACCAAATCCCAAGATGGTAAAAAGAGCACCATCTGGGAAATCCTTAAAGAGCAGTCCTTCTTTAAGGATTTAGAAAACACGAGAGGTATCCTCTTCTGCGGATTTACATTCAAAGATGTAGACTTCTCAGAAGAAGTTACCAAAAAAAGAAGAGAGGAATTTGACTCTCGCCTTGGCATTCAAATCGCCAAAAACAAGGCGGAGGCGGAAGTCAAACAAAGAGCGGGTTCGGCTCCAGGCTCAGTAGAAGAAATCCTTAGAGCTAATCCAGGCCTCTCTCGGAGAGAAGCCACCGAAATGTGGTTTGACCTCCAGCAGAGATCCACCGGAACCAAAATCACAAATGAGTTTGATTTTGGCGGATCAAAAAACCCGCTAGCCGAAGCGGCGGCGGTGCACGGAACAACGTTAAACAAGGTCCCTCAAAAAAAGAAAGGGACCGAAGAAGAAGACTCCCCTTCCTTTGAAAAAAGAAGAAGAGTCTAAAGGGGGATTTATAAAATAAATCCCCTTTGAAATAACTAACTAAATAGTCTTGAGACTGTTTCTAGTTCTTGATTTTTCTGATCTTCAAGAGCATAAATATCTCTTAGAAGAAGCATTAATTGAACTCTTTGATCATTGTCTAGGGATTCAATGTCTTCAGCAAGTTGTTTCTTTTGATTATCGTCAATTGGAGAATTGTCAATAATTGTTTTTAATGCGCTATCACTAATAATATATTTACTCATACTATTTAAAATTTATTAAATAATCAAGCACACCTAGGAAAAAAGTAGAAAAACCGTTTTTGTTGGCTACTTTAGAAGATTTAAAATAATTTCTAACCTCTTCATCGGGATAATTATCTATAATAGTCTGAAAATCACCACCAGCTGCTAAATAATTAAGTGATTTTTCAAAATCATCACCAAGAGCATCTACAAAACTATCTACCTCCTGTTTTGAAATTTTATTTTCTTTCTTTACTTTATTAGTAAGATATTCCCTAACTGCAAGCATCTTCACTCTTTCAAAGTAATTTTTTGTTGCTCCAATGGGATCTTCTGCCATAAGCTCATTTATCAAACTTTCTTTTCCTTTAATCCATATCTCATTTGTTTTGTCCCATTTGCTTCCGAACTTTGTTTCTTTTTGACTTTTATGATACTTTTCAACACTATTATTAAAATGGGCAATTTTAATTGAACTCAACGATAATTCCCTATCGCCAATCTTAACAACATCAGGTTTTACCTTGGTAAACATTAATTTTTCTTTTAATGTTGTCTTTCTTTTGGAGAAACTTTGCTCAAACAAATTAAATTTTAAAGGTTTTCCCTCTTCATCTTCCAAATCAATGCCATTATTATTTATGTATATTATATCCTCATAGTTAAACTTTCTTCCAGTTTTCTGCCTAATATCTTCTATCTTTTTATTTATAAAATCTTCACGAGCTTTTGAATTAGCTTCATCAATTTCTTTCTTACCACCACTATCAGGTATTAGATTCCATAAAGAAGAAATTTCTTCCATAGACATCAGATCTTTGATAGTAACATCTGAAAAGTCAACCACCTTCTTAAGATCTTCTAAGTTTTTTTGTATAAAATCCTTCTGGGCCTTTAGATAAGAATCGTTAATTTTCTTTTTGTCATCGTCGTCAGGTACCAACTCCCATATAGAAGACAATGTTTCTTTTTTATACTCTTGCTCCATCCATGCTTCTCTTGTCATAGACAATATATTCCTATCCCTTTCTGGAATTAACTTTAAAGCTTCATTGGCAATCTTTTTCCCACGCAACGAATTCCAAAGAGATTCTTGTAAAGGTCGAACCCTACTCTTATCTTGTTCTATTAATTCCTCGCTACCGCTAATTTGACTAAGACTTTTTTCAACATTATCCTGAAGCTCAGCTATCCGCTTGAAAAGCAGTATTTTATCACCAAAATTAAGCTTTTTCATATTTGATGATCTCTTCAACACCACCAATTCTCTAAATAAATCATTATTTCCCAATGTCTCGTCAAGGTTCATGGTATCAAGCATATTTTTTATTTCAACATACGAAAAATTTTCAACTTGACTCTCTTCTAAACCCATAGACGCATAATTCTTTTCTAAATGCTCTTTTCCATTAATCACCAAAATTCTCTCGTGCATATCATCTAAAAAATCTTTGATTTCTTCTATTTGCTCAAACTTAAAAGCACTCCTCTCTTCTGGGCTATATTTTATCCTTTCTTGGGCCTCAACCGCCTCTTGATGGAAGTATTCTTTACCAAAATCTTTATCTTTTTTGTCTTTCTCTATTTTTGGTTCTTTTTCACTCATATTATTTTTAAGCCACTATAATATCGTCGCCATCTTTTTTACTATTATCCATTTCTTTACTTGTTTTTTCGGTTCTTTTTTCCAAATCAGTTTTGCCATCAGCAATAATAATCGGATCTATCTCTTTTTTAGGCTCTGCCTCTTTAGTGTTTTCGTCAGCATTAATTATGCTATCTTGTTCATAAACATCTTTATTCTCTAACTCTTCTCTTACTTTTTTTGCCCTATTGAAAATGTTGTCTCCTGTTTCACTCATATTTTTATTATTAATTTATTAATTACCTTAATTATACCAAACAAAAAGAAAATGTAAATACCTAAGTTCCAAGTTTTGACCTTTTAATTATTTCTTGCTCTACGATAATACGGGGCCTGCCATACTTTAGTCTGGAAAACTCTTTAATTGCACCTATCATTTCTGGGTTACCCTTGGTAGGCCTTGGCGCAGCAATCTTAAATGGAGATGTTACTTTATTGTTAACTAACATTTTTGTAATATATTGAAAATTGTCTAAATTGGTTAAATCAAATTTAGAAAACTCAGGACTAAATTGACTTTCTAAAAACTCAGCGTCAGCAGTTCCAATCCTATAAGATGTGATAGTTCCAACATTTCCAATAACCGCATCTTTGATTTCTTCTTTTAGTTGAGGTATATACTGATGAGCTAAAATTAAGCTTAATCTATACTTTCTAGCCTCAGATAATATTGTTGAAATACTAGGAGTAGTAAAATTTTGAAACTCATCAATATACAAAAAGAAGTCTTGCCGATCTTCTTCTGGTATTCTTGCTCTTCTAAGAGCTGCCATCTGCATTTTAGAAACTAATATCAAACCCAAGAGATTACTATTAACCTCTCCTATTAAACCCTTAGACAGATTAGCTAAAAATATCTTTTTGTTATCCATTATGTCAGATAAGTTAAATCCTGAATAGCTTTGCCCAATGATATTTCTCATCATTTCGTTTTCAATAAATCTTCCAATCTTTGAAACAACATAACCCAACATATCCGATCTTGTTTGACCAGTAGTTTGTTTCCATTCTTTAATCCAAAAACTTCTAACTAATGGGTCAGATACTTTACTAAGTCTTTCTTCCATAAAAGTATTATCGGTAAATATTCTAGGAATTTCTACTAGTGTGCCTGGGTTGTCTTTGTCAGCCATAATAGCAAGCATTGCATTTCTCATATAGTGCTCAAACATCGGTCCAATCATTTCTGGAGGGAACAAACTAGTAAATATTGTTATCATTTCGGAAACAGCTAAATCTTTTTCTTCGGGAAAACTCCACTCAAGCATATTTAATCCACAAGGTCTGTCCATATCAGATGGATCAAAGATAACAACATCTTCCATTCTTTCTTTCGGTATATTAGCCAAAGTATGCTCTATTAACTCCCCATGAGGATCTATCACTCCAACACCATTACCATTTGCAATATCTTGCCTTATCATTTCTCTTAAAAGAGTAGATTTACCAGTACCCGTCATACCAATATTGTAGAAATGACGTCTTCTATCAGCCACCGAAGCAATATACACTGGCCTTTTCTCTCCCCGATAAACAGCTTCACCAATAAATATTTCTCCTTGATTAGGAAGTTCAGCTGGTGGTGGAGCCTCTTTACTCTTAGTCCATTTAATATAAGGACTCTCCATATGAGATAACGGAAAATGATAAATACTAGCTAACTCTTCGGTATTTAGAATATTAGATTGTGAAGATTGAAAGTTTCTAAAAGAAAAATCATATACAAACTGACGAGCTTTTCTAGACCCCTTAACCCGATTAACCTTAAATCCATTAGCGCTAGATGAAAATTGAGAAAAACTAGATTCAAGATTTTGAAGAATTTGCTCAGACCTATTTTTGTCTTTAGCAACGGCAACAAAACGTACATTAACTTCAAAGGCTGGCTTCTTAATTTTATTCCTAATAATTTCAACTGTTGTTTCGTCTGTACCAGGGCCCTCAATCTTATCTGAATCTTTCTTTTCAAATATAATCTTTCCAAATTCTTTAAAAACACCGCTCAAAATTCCAGCATTAGCATCACTAATTGCCTTACTAAGTGTTTTTCCATTTTTAATAATATCAGATAATATAGAATCGCCTTTTCTTTTTAAATCAAATGGTGCTGGACGTAAAACTATTTGAATAGCTGCCCCCTCATCAGCAGCGATATTAGTAACTGAATTGGTAATAGATTCTAGTGGATCGCCACCAAGTTCTTTATATGTATTTATTGGAAGGAAAAATGTATTTTGAAGTTTTAAAAAAGAAAGAGATGACGACGCTTTAGGTTCAAATATAGTATAATCATTTGATTTTTTCTCTAAAACAGCTCCTGGATAAACACCTTGAACATATTTATTTAAGGCATTCTCGTATTCTAGTGGAACTGCAATATAAAAAGAAATATCACTACCACCCAACTCTGATGCAATTTCAAAAGCCACTCTAGGGTCACCAGAGAAAAATCTTTTTAAAAATCCGCCACCTTTATTAATATATAAAAAATTAGAGTAGAACTGCTCAGTCTTAGCAATTGCAACTTTTTCGTCTACGTTTTCCTTAGACTCATATCTAGGAAGACGCACTAAAAAAAGAGACATTTCAAAGCTACGCCTTAAATGCCCCATATTTCTCTTTTTTATAATAACAATCAGAGAGAAAAATATTAATAATGCTATGATTGCAATATATATCATTTCAAAAACTTTTCATAATTACTATCTTTAGTAAGCCAATCATGAAGAATATCAAATAATAGTGGGTCTTTTTTACTAGCTATATCTAATGCATAGGTGACACCTTTTTTTTCACATATTTGAAACAGATCTATTAAGTCATTTTCCACCTTGCCCACCAAATGCTGATACCCTGCTTCTTCTAAAAAACTACCAGCATTACTTTTGATTTCTATCTTTGGAATAATATCATCATCTTTGGCAATAATTTCTTCTTCAACGTTCAAATCACCAAGATCTTTTGATTCTTGATGTTCAACATAATAATCTCTAATTGCCTCTCGGCTCAATTCTTGATTTCTTTCAAAACTTTCTTTTTCCATAAAACGAGAAAAGTCCCTTTCCCTAAAACTCATTAGAAAAAGGGATCTTCTGTTTATTTATTAGGAAGAATCTTAAACATCTTAGTTCCACAGTCAGGACATGTCCCGGTTAATGCTCTTCTCTTTCCTCCACCTTTACCTTTCATTTCAACCTCTTTAGCATTTTGAACCTCTTTCTTTGCTTTACACTTTACACAATATGCTTCTGCCATATATTTTTTATTATTTAATTATTTCTAAATTACGACCTTTTGTTGACTATACGATAAATTTAAATAAAAGAAAAGGGCTTTTCTATTTCATTTAACGCTTCTTTAATCATTAAGTCAATGTTTAATTTTTTTTCTTCCGCCAAAACATCTTCTATTTTAGCTCTAATTTCAGGATGTTTTGGCAAAAAACGGGAACAACAATCATCATGAGGTAATATTGAAATATCAAATGTCTTAATTTGGCGAGCCTTTTCTATTATGTCATCTTTATGATAACAAATCAATGGTCTAATAATTGGCATTGCTATTCCATTTTGAGTTGCATTAATATTTTCTAGTGTCTGCGATGCAACTTGGCCAATACTCTCTCCCGTTACGATTCCTAAGGCTTTTTCTTTTTTAGCTATTTCTTGAGCAATCTTAAACATTAAACGCCTATAAAATATTACTCTGAGTTTAGGATTTATACTTAAAAATATTTGTTTTTGAATCTTAGCAAAAGGAACTAAGTAAAGTTTTGTTCGTGGCTGATACTTAGAAAGAATTTTAGATATTTCTTTTACTTTTTCAATAGAATTCTGAGATGTCTCAGGATAGGTATGAAAATGTACCAAGATAACATTTAAACCCCTGCTCATAGCCATAAAGCCAGCTACAGGAGAGTCTATACCACCCGACAGCATCAAAACAACCTTACCCCCTGTTCCAACCGGTAAGCCATTTAATCCTTGTATTTTTTTAATAGAGATATATGCCGAGCCCGAAACAATCTCAACAAAACAATTAATATCGGGGTTTTCTAAATTAACTGAGATATCTTTAAAATGATTAAAAATATTTGCTCCAACTTGTTCGTTTATCTGCTGAGATGTATTAGGAGTATTCTTTTCTGATCTTTTGGCAGTTATTCTAAAAGTCTTAAATTTTTCTTTCTCAAGAATTAAAGTTAATTCTCTAGAAATATCTTCGATTGTAGATTTAGTTTTTATACAAAAAAGAAAGTTAGATATTCCAAAAACCCTTTTCAATGACTCTTCTATTTCACTTTTAATGACGCCATCGTTAAGAATAATTAAAATTCTACCAGATATTTTTTTAATATCTAGAACAAATTCTGAATTAATTGATTTTTTGATATTCTCTACAAGTTTTCTTTCAAAAAAAGAACGATTTCCTCCCTTGAGAGCTATTTCAGAATAGTGGCAAATAACAAAATTCATATTATCAAACTAGCTTCATTTTTTAACTGATCAATTTTATCTATTGGTAAATCAGCTTTACAATCAATTAGCTCCTTAACAAAAAAAATATTTTCTTTAAACAAAATATCCTTTGCTTGCTTGTTTAGAGATGGTAAAACTGTAATTGGATAAAGACTTTTGCTCTCTATTAGATTTTCTAGATTTTCCTTTTGAGGATACTTCCAACAAATTATTTTAATTCCTCGACATTCGGCAAACTGAATAGCATCAGCTGAACATTTAGTGTTTGTTACTAACATTGCTTGATGAATTTTATCAATATTAGTTTCTTTTTTCTTCCATGCCTCTTTTACATCTAAAAATCTGGCATAAGTGTATAGAGCTACCTTTAAATCTGATTTTGCTCCAAATGTATTATGAAACTTACACTCTACCATATAGTGTTTATGAGCTTTGATAGCAATAATATCTATCTCTTGATTGGCACAATGACCCTTAACAACCTGGCCAACTTCCACACTATAGCCATATTCTTTGAGTAGTTTAGAGAAGAATATTTCAAAAGGATAACCGGATGGTCCTAAATCAATCATTGCTCTTTTAAGGTTATACCTAGAACTGTAATGAATACCTTTGTTTCGAAGCATAGACAAAACCATTTTTAAAATCTGATCTGATGTAATTCCTGGCTTTAATCTTTTTTTCACCTTTGAGACAATATACTCTATATCGGCTTCACCAAGATTAACACGCCTTAAAGAGTTTTTTATCTTCTCTTCGTTAAAAGGCTCTCTTTGACCCGATGCTTTTATAATATTCATTGTTGGTATTATAGCATAATACCCCCACCAAGCAAATAATCTTTTGAATAAAAAACTGCAGACTGACCTGGTGTTACTGCTTTTTGAGGTTTACTAAATATTATTTTATTTCCTACTACTCTTGCTTTCACTGGCTTTTGATTAAATCTTATTTGAACATCAACAAATTCTTTTTTTTGAGAAACC
>MWBX01000009.1 GCA_002069755.1 Parcubacteria group bacterium ADurb.Bin247 | reverse complement strand
TTTTGTAATCATTTCAATTACCATTTTTTCAACGATTTCCATTATTTCTTCTTGGTCCATAAAAGACATTTCCATATCTATTTGAGTAAATTCTGCTTGACGGTTAGCTCGAGAATCTTCGTCTCTAAAACACCTTGCTATTTGGAAGTATTTTTCAAAACCAGAAACCATAAGTAATTGCTTGTATTGTTGAGGACTCTGGGGTAGCGCATAAAATTCACCTAGTGAGTATCTGTATGGAACTAGAAAATCTCTTGCTCCTTCTGGTGTTGATTTACTCAGTATTGGAGTTTCTATTTCAATAAATTTCTGTTCACCAAGATAATTTCTAAAAAATTGTAGAGCTTCAAACCTCTTTCTGATATTTTTTTGTAGTCTTTTCCTTCTAAGGTCAATGTATCTGTATTTTAGTCTTAATTCTTCGTTAATGTCTTTGCCTGGAGAATCTATCTCAAAAGGGATTGTTTTTGCTTTTGATAACACCTCTATACTTTCAGCTTTCATTTCAATTGTTCCGGTTTCAATATCGGGGTTAATCATGTTTTGAGGTCTTTGGTTGATTATTCCTGTTATGGCAACAACCCATTCTGGACGTATTTCTTTTATATCATCAGATTTAAAAATAACTTGAATAATGCCCGATTCGTCTCTTAAATCTATAAAAACTATCTTACCATGAGACCTAATGTTGTGAACCCATCCTTTAATTAGCACACTCTCCCCTATTTGCTTTAATGTTTGCTTAATTGCAATTCTTTTCATAATATTTGATTATACTCAATTTTGGTTTTTTTGAAAGAGGCAAAAACAAAAACGAAGAAATGACTTCGTTTTTGTTTTCCCATTCTTTTTTAGAATATCATTTCCCAAGTTATTGAGTCTGGGTTATCTTGTATAGACACTTTCTTGTCTTTCAGTTCTTGTCTTATTTCGTCTACTTTTGAGTAATCTTTATTTTCTTTAGCTCTCTTATATTCTTCTATTTTCTGGTTTAAATAGCTCTCATCTATGTCTAATACTTTTTCTTTTAAATTTTTTAAATATTGTTTTGGATCTTCGTTGAATAAGTCTAAGATTGACGATACTTCTCTGAATTCTTTTAAAAAATCATCAATTGTTGATTGAGAATAACTACCCGAGGCTATCATTTTATTCAATTCTTTGAATATTTCACCAATTTCGGCAATTACTTTTGATGTATTAAAGTTATCGTTCATATACTCTACAAACTTTTCTTTTAGGTGAAATGAAGTTGCTGGTTCGTTACTTCCCTCTTTTAAGTTATTTAGTTTGTCTATTGTGGTGTAGAAATATGCCATTCTTTTTCTGGCATTTAAGAATAGTTCTTCTGAGAAATCTATATCAGAGTCATATTTGTGAATGAGGATTACATAGCGTATTTCTTCGGGAAGATATTTGTTTAGCGCATCTTTAACGGTTAAAAAGTTTCCTAGGCTTTTACTCATTTTTGCTCCATCAATCATTATTAAGCCGTTGTGTACCCAGTATTTTGCGAATTGTTTGCCTGAATAAGCTTCGCTCTGAGCTATTTCGTTCTCGTGATGTGGGAATATTAAATCAAGGCCACCGCCATGGATATCTATCTGCTCTCCCAAGTATTTATTAGCCATAACTGAACATTCTATGTGCCAACCAGGCCTACCACTGGACCATGGAGAGTTCCAAGATGGTTCTCCTGGTTTGCTTGGCTTCCATAGCACAAAATCGTTTTGATTTTTTTTGTTTCGTGACTCTTCAGTGTTTATTAAATCTTCTCTTTTTCTATTTGATAATTTCCCATATTCGCTAAATTTATCAATACTAAAGATCACTTCTCCATTTGCAACATAAGCGAAATCTTTATCAATTAGAACCTGAATGTATTGAATGATTTCTTCTATACACTCAGATACTTTTGACTCATGGGTAGCTTTTTTAACTTTTAGTTTTTCTAAATCGATATAGCTTTGTTGGATATAGTATTCGCTTATCTCTTTACTTTCTTTGCCTTGATTGTTTGCTTTCTTAATTATCTTATCGTCTATATCAGTAAAGTTTCTAATATATTTAACACTGTAGCCCGAATATTCAAAATATCTTCTTATTAAGTCATACACTACGGCTTGACGGGCATGGCCAATATGCATTTCGTCGTATGGAGTTACCCCACAGGCATACATCTTAACTTCGCCTTCTTTTAATGGAATAAACTTTTCTTTTTTTCTTGTGAGTGTATTGTATATCTCAATCATTTTATATATTTTTTTACTTTATCTAATATCTCTTGAGGAGTATAGTTAGTTTTAATAAGGTAGTCTTTGGCACCTAAATCAAAAGCCATTTTTCTTGTTTCACTATCATCAAAGTTTGAAAAAGCAATAACTGGAGTTTCTTTAAATTCTTCTTTCTCTCTTATTCTTTCTAAAAAGTATATGCCACTTTGTCGTGGGAGTAATATATCTAACAGTATTATGTCAGGGTTTGTGCCTTCTATTTTCTTTAGAGCTTCTTCAGCATCAAATGCTTGGATAACTTCAAAACCAGCCATTTCCATTTTCTCTTTATACATGTCTGCTAACATTAATTCGTCTTCTATTATAAATATTGTTTTTTTCATATTTTTTATTTAATTGGTATTTGTATATAAAATTGACTTCCTTTTTTCAATCCTTTTGATTCAGCCCATATTTTACCATCGTGCATTTCAATAAACTTTTTAGCTATGTATAGACCTAATCCAGCTCCTTCTCTAGATAACATTACCCCAGTGCTACCTCTGGAAAAGCTTTGGAACATTTTCTCTAAGTCTTCTTTTCTTATTCCCTCTCCGGTATCAGCTATGGCTATACAAGCATTGTTGTCTTTCTTTTCAAGAGAAACCGTTATTCCTCCTTTATTCGTATACTTTATTCCATTATCTATAATATTCAATATTACCTGTCTTAGTTTGTCTTCGTCTAAAAGCATTTCAGGTAGTTTTTCTTTTGGTTTCTTGAATTTTATTGTCAATCCTTTTTCTTTCGCTACAATTCTGAAGTCTTGAATTATTTGATACAAGATTTTTTCTAGATCTTTCTTTTCTGGTTCGTATTTTATCTTTCCGGCCTCAATTCTAGAAACATTTAATAATTCATTAACAAGCTTAATTAACCTTTCATTGCTATAAAAAACACAATCTATTTTCTCTTTTATCTTTGGAGGTACTTTTCCATAAGTTCCATCTGCAATCATAGATAAATATCCTTTTGTGCTTGTTAGTGGCGTTCTTAATTGGTGAGAAGCAATAGAGATAAACTCTGATTTTGTTTTATCTGCCATCCTGAGATCTTTATTAGCTTTTTCAAGTCTTTGGACCAGTTGTTCGATTTCTTCTCTTTGTTCAGTCTGTCTTTGCACACTTTTCATTAAAAGATAACTTATATACGCTATTGTCAGAAGGGATATTAATTTAATTAATTTCAATGTTGGATCTGGGGTAAGGAATATCAAATCCGTGAAGAGTATTATAAATATCGCTGCCATTAGTAGTGTTGGAAGAGATATAAATAGTTTAAAAAGCTTTGCTTTTAGTATTGCATAAGCAATGAAAGATATTAGAATGATAGTTGAATAATCGCCTAAATAATATAGGTTAAATCTTTGATAAAATACTGGAAGGATAATATTATATATACCATTTAGAAGAAAGAAAGAAGAAAATCCCACTAACAAACAGTTTGTCTCAAATTTTTGATTATTCTCTGACGTTGAGAATCGCTTTCTTAATAATAAGAAAATATTTAAGAAGCTTAAGACACATACTGTTCCAAAAAATACCCACGACAAAATACCATATTCAATTTGAAGTATTTGATTTATGAAATAAATTTTATCAATTATGGCCGAAGTGAATAATGTTATGAAGACAAAAAGAATAGATATTAATAAAAATGCTAATTTTATTTTTTGATAAATTTTTTTCTTTTCACCTAAGAATTCTAAAATAAAATATAATATTGTGGTAAAAAATAATGGAGTTACCGACCACGCTATTCTAATTAATTTTATTCCAATTTCAATATCTAGTATTCTAGAAAAATATGCCAGGTTAACCCAAATGAACATTAAAATAACCATGGTGCTGAAAAGATTAGAGATCTTTTTATCAGTTTTATGAGAGTTAATTAAAACAACAAACCACAAACCAATTGCGTTTACAAAAAGAAGGGCTATTCTTACAATTTCTACGCCGTATAAACCTGGCATAATTATAGTTCCTTAGATTTTTTTATTATTTCTCTTTGATCTTCTGTTGTCATTTGTCTAAAATTTTCAGCAACTTTTTCAAGTTTATACTTTTTCAATTCTTTAGCAATTGACTGAATGTTTTTTTCTTGTTCTTCTAAGAGTAGTTTAGTTAATTCGTCTGCATATTCTCTAAAAGATATATTTTTCTTATTTAAAACTAACAAAACAGCTGTTTTGTTTCCGATTTTGATATCGTGCTCTATATCATGAATATCTTTTTTGAGGATATTCATTCCTCTAAAGATTCGAGCAATACTTAGCATTTTATCAAAAACATTATTAGATGTTTTGTGTGTCGATAAAGCAATTTGAACAAATATTTCTATATCAACACCTCGGCAAGTTAGCAATTCCTTCGATTTTTGAGTTAATTCTTTTAGTTTTTTTTCTTTTAATATTTGACTCTGATATACTTGTTCTGCAACAGCTAATGTAATTAATTTGTTTATATAATCTCCCATCCAATTATTTAGAGACGGTATATTGTTTTTGCTATATATTGCAAAAACTCTTAAAAATTCAAGCACGTATTGTTCTTTTTCTTTGTCGCTTAGTTTTTCGTCTAATAAATCATCTAATAAATTAACCATAGCATCAGCGGCTAGTGAAACCTCTAAGTTTTTTGTAGGATATTTTTTATCAAAGGCTCGTTGAGTAAATGCTGTTCTTGTATATTTTCGTCCAGTCTTCCACTTATTTATTACCATTAATGATGTATTAGATAATATTTCTTTATATATCTCTATTGGGACACTTTTCACTTCAAACTTTTTTAAAGTTTTTTCTATTGTTTTAATATTTTTATCTATACTTGCTTCGTATATTTTTACGTTTTTTTCAATTATTTTTTTATACTCTTTAGGTATAATAATTTTGTTTTTTATATTATTTATTTTTTTAAACTAATAATTTCTTTTCCAACATATTGTCTTAAAACCTTTGGAACAAGTATCGTTCCATCTTTTTGTTGATAATTTTCGATTATTGCAATAAGCATTCGTGGACTAGGAATAGCCGTACTATTTAACATATATACATAGTTAGTGGCATCTTTGTCCCTGTATTTAACATTTAATCTTCTAGATTGCCAATCAAGAAAGTTGGAGGCCGACCCTGTTTCTCCATAACTATTCATGCTTGGTATCCATGCTTCAATATCATATTGTTTGTATTTTCCTGCACTTAAGTCTCCAGTACAGATAATGAGCTCTCTGTATGGTATGCCCAAATCTTCATGAATTTCTTTAGCGACATCTCTTAATTCTTGATGAATCTTTTCAGCTTCTTCAGTGTTTGCATGCGTAATACCAACTTGCTCTATTTTCATAAACTCATGAACCCGATAAATTCCTTTTGTGTTTTTGCCATAGCTCCCTATTTCACTTCTATAGCACTGAGAAAAACCACATATTTTCATTGGTAAATCTTTTTCTTCTAGTGTTTCGTCTGAATAATATGCTAAAATTGATGGTTCTGCTGTGCCGACTAAAAACTTAGATTCTTTACTTATGGTTCCGTCAGGGTTTTTTTCTTCATCGTTTTCAATTTTGTATACTTCGTCAACTTTAGGATTATATTTTCTGCTTGAAAAGTATCCACTGCCAAACAAAACAAATTCTTTTACTAGTGTTGGTGGTATAACTGGGGTAAATCCTTTTTTAATAAGCTTGTCTAGAGCATACATCATTAGACCCATTTGCAACATTACAGCTTCATTTTTTACATAATAGCCACGATATCCTGCAACTTTAGATCCTCTAGTAAAATCAATTAAATCTAGGTTTTCTGCTAGCTCAATATGGCTCTTTGGTTCAAAGTCAAACTTGGTTGGCTCTCCCCACCTGTATATCTCTATATTCTCACTATCATCTTTGCCGAAAGGAACATCTGGTGATGGTATTGTGGGAACCTTTACCATTAAGTCTAGACATTCTTCTTCAATGCTATCTAGTTTTTCTTTAAGTGTTACGATTTCAGATTTAAATTTTCTTAGCTTCTCTAATGTTTCCGGGTCTGGCTTTACTTTAGATAGTTTGTTTTGTTCGGTTTTAATTTTTTGTATTTCGCTAATCAGTTTAACTCTGTTTTCGTTTACAGACAAAAGGTGATCAATATCAATATTAATCTTTTTATCTTGAGCTGTTTTTTTAATTTGGCTAGCGTTTTCTTTTATGAATTTTATATCTAACATATTCATATTTTACAATAAATCGTATAAAGAATCAACTGGAAATCTCCCTTTTCATTAATTGGACATAACCTTCTTTTATTTCTCCTTCTAGATTCATTTTTTTTGCAATAGCTCTAATGTCTTTCTTTGTTTTCCCAACCATCTCTATTTCGCAAAATATTCCAAGGCCCTCTATTTCATCGATATTTATTTCAATGCCATTATCATAAAATTTTTGCCTAATTTTAATAATATTTATTGTTTTTTGACTCTCTAAAGCTTTCTTCAACTCCATAGCAGTCTTAAGTGGAACTTCTACTTCCCACTCTTCCCAACTATCGCCTTTAAAATATTTGTGACAAAAATATTGACTATTAGACTCTCTTATTCTGAAAATTCCTTCGAAATATCCCTCATAATATGTGTCTGTCTGTTTTTGAGGTTTTGAGAAGTTTTTTTTGGATATTATTTCTTGAGCTTTCTCTTTTGTTATCTTGTATCGCAATTCTTGTTCTAGCATAATTTTAAGAAATCGTTTTTCATTCTTGATTTTAAGAAATCCTTATATGGATAGATTAGATTTTTATATAAACAGAGTCGAACATAGTAGCCCCCTCTTTTTTCTAGTCTTAGTCCGTAAAATCCTTCGTAACATTTTTTTTTAAAACTGCAATCCTTACAGATAGCATCAAAATAGAAAGGATAAGATATTTTAGTAGAAAACTTTAACTCACCATCATAATAAGCTGTATGGTTAGACATTCTTCTATACTCATATCTTTTCGTGGCCTTCTTTTCCTTTATAAAATTATTAATTATTTTTTGACTATTTTTTATATCATTAAGGTTGTTAAGTAGCCTTACCTCTATTCCGGTATGGGAAAGATTTTCTGCTTCTTTTAGGCTTTCCCTGTCAGTCACAACGAGGTTTATTCTTGCTTCCTTTTTAGAATTAATTATATTTGTAATGTTTATTTTAATTTTTTCTATTTCTTTTTTTGCCCAACTTTTTGTTCTTTTAATGTTTTCTAATTTTATCATTTTTTCTGGGTTTAGTGAATGGATACTTATTGTTATTTTATTTACCTGTATTTTACTCCAATCTTTTACTATTGATCCGTTTGTTACGACAGTAACATGGAATTTTTTAGAAAGGTATTGACATATTTTTTCGAAGTCTGGGCATAATGTAGGTTCTCCGCCTGTCAAAATGACATTTTTTATCCCTATTTTTTCAAATTCATTCATACAATTAATAAAATCATCATCCAGCAAAAAATCATCTATATTATCTCCTCCTTCTTTATGACAAAAGAAGCAAGACTTATTGCATTTACCGGTTATTTTGAGTCTTATTTTGATTGGCTTTATATCCATTCTTGATTTTACAATAAATCGTATAAAGAATCAACTGAAATAATTTTAATTTCTTGAGTTTTTCTATCTTTTATTTCTACTTCGTTATTTTTTATTCTTTTTTCTCCAATAATTATTTGTTTTGGAATTCCTATTAAGTCAGCATCGTTAAACTTTACTCCAGTTGTTGTGTCTTGGCGATCGTCAAACAATACCGAAAAGCCTCTTTTAACCAACTCATCATATATTTTATTAGCATAGTCTTCTGTTTTAGAAAGAGATATCAGGTGAATATCAAATGGAGATACTTCTCTAGGCCAAACAAGCCCTTTATCATCGCTATTTAATTCTACAATTGCTCCCATTAATCTTGATATTCCAATTCCATAACAGCCCATATATACAAATTCATCTAATCCTTTTTCGTTAGTATATTTTAAGTTCAGTGCTTTAGAATATCTGTAGCCCAAACTATATATATCCCCTACTTCAATTGATTTTTCTGATCGGAGAGTCTCCTTGTTTAAGTTTAATCCAAAATCTTTGAGAGTTTCTTCGTTAAAATCATCTTCATTGATAGCCAATTTTTTCTCTTGGTCTATAATATATATTATATCTTCTCCAGCATCGGATACTGTTTGAAATTCATAAGAATATTTTGAAAAAGATCCACCAGAAGATATTGTAGTGTATGTTTTGTCCCCTAGTCCCAATTGATTAAATATGCTCATATAGACCTCTTTCATTTTTTCGTAAAATAAATTATGCTCTTCTTTGTTTTTAGAAAATGAATACATATCTTTCATTAAGAACTCTCTTCCTCTCATTATTCCAGACTTAGCCCTTAATTCATTACGAAATTTTGTTTGTATTTGGTATGGGTATATTGGTAAGTCTTTGTATGAGCTAATATGGTTTTTCATTAAGTTGACCAATGGTTCTTCATGAGTAAATCCAAGACCCAATTCTGTATTGTTTTTAAGTCTTGTTTTAAACCAATCATCAACTGCATTATCGTCCCAACGTTTTGACTTTTCCCAAATATTTTTATCTTGTAGAACAGTCATCAATATTTCTTGACCACCGGCATTATCCATTTCTTCTCTGATGATATTTGATATTTTATTAATCACTCTAAGGCCTAGAGGAAGATAGGTATAGACTCCAGCTAATTCTTTGTGGATGTAGCCTGATTTTATTAAAAGCTGTGCATTTTTACTAGTTTCATCTTTAGGGCTGTCTTTCCTAGTTTTACTAAATAGTTTTGTTATTCTCATATTATTTTCTTACGATCCAATTGTTGTTTTTTTCAATGTGTTTAATAATTTTACTATGCATCTCATTAACTTCTTCACTGGTTAGAGTTCTATTTGCACGATAAATTAATCTCAATGCCATACTTTTACTTTCTTTTGGAAGTTTATCGTCAGAATAAATATCAAAAAGGGAAATATCTTCTAACAATTGTATGTTTGCTTTTTTGATCTCATTAACAATGTTTTCGTAAGTGATTTCTTTAGGAACGATTATAGCTAAGTCTCGACTAGATTCGGGGAACTTTGGTATGGGACAATACTGCTTTTTGTTAACCGCTAGTTTTTTCATTTTGTCAAAGTTTACTTCAAATATTGATAAATTTGAATTGTATCCCAATATTCCAATCTTTTCAGATCCTAGAAATACTTCAGCCGAATTATCAAATAAATTATTCTCTGTTAACTTAAAAGATAATTCTAAATTCATTCTACCCGCTACTAGTTCTAATATTGATTTTGCGTCAAAGAATGTTTTGTTTTTAAGGGCTACTGCAAAATGTTCTTCTTCTCTAGATTTAGAAAAAACACTGCCAATTTCAAATATTTCTATTTCTTCAAAGAATTTGCTATTAAATTCTATATTCTTAATTAAATTAGGTATTAGTGATGGTTTTAAGTATTGTTGATCAATTGTTGCTGGTTTTTCTATTTCTATTAAATCAACATATTTAAAAGTTTCGAATTGTTCTTGGCTTAGAAAGCTAGAATTGTATACTTCAGTAAGACCAGCAGATTTCAACAATTCTTTAATTTCGTTTTTCCAAAAGAAATCTTTGTTTTTTATGGGTAGTGTTATGGGTAGCGATGGTAATTCGGATTTTATTTTATCGTATCCTAAAATTCTTCCAATTTCCTCTATAATATCTTCGGCAATTGTAATATCTTGCCTTATAGTTGGAACCTCAATTAAAAGATTGTCTTTTTTAGAAGATATTATCTTTAAATCTAGATCATTGATTATCTTTTTAATTTTATCTGCCTTAATAGTTATCCCTAAAACTTTTTGAACTTTTGTCAAATTTAGGTCAATCTTTTTAGGTTTGTTTTTGTTAGGATAAATATCTATGATTCCTTTGGCAATTTGTCCTGAGCAAATTTCTTGTATCATTTGTGCAGTTCGATCTATTGCGATATTGGTCATATTGGGGTCTAGTCCGTGCTCAAATCTTAGAGATGCATCGGTTCTAAGTTTTAATTGAGCTGAAGCTTTCCTAATACTTGTCCTATTGAAATTAGCCGATTCTATAACTATGTTTTTAGTTTTTAAATCTATCTCTGCTTTTTTACCTCCCTTGATTCCGGCAATTGCTAGCGGGTCTTTGTTATCTGTGATTAATAGGATGTTTTTGTTTAAAACAAAATTATTGTTGTCCAGAGTAGTAATCTTTTCTCCAGCCTTACTCATTCTTACAACTATTTCTTTATTTGATAATTTGTCTAAATCAAAAATATGTAATGGTTGACCCATTTCAAGCATTACATAATTAGCAATGTCTACCACATTATTAATTGATTGAATTCCACACGATTCTAGTCTTTCTTTAATCCATTTTGGAGACTCAGCCACGCTAATATTTATCATTACTCGAGCAGTGTAGCGATTGCAATTAAGAGAGTCTAATACTTCTACAGATACAAGGTCTTTAGCATTTCTAGACACTTCTCTTAACTTTAAGGCTTCTTTTCTGATTTTGCTGTTAAGTATAATTGCAATTTCTTTTGCAACTCCAATGTGTGACAAGCAATCTCCGGCTCTGTTTGGCAAAACATCTATATCAATAATCCAATCATCTTTTAGCTTTTCTACACTTTCTACTTCAAAGAATCTTATGGTAATTATATCTGCCAAATCTTTTGGATTTGGAAGTTTCTTTATTATAATTGATTGTAACCAGTTGTATGAAAATTTCATAATTAAAATTGATTTAAAAATCTTAAATCTCCATTATAGAAGAGCCTAATGTCGTTGATCTTGTATTTTAGCATAACCCATCGATCCCAACCAAGACCAAAGGCAAATCCTTGCCATTTTTTAGGGTCAACACCACTGTTTTTAAAAACACTTGGGTGAACTATTCCGGCGCCTAATATTTCTAACCATCCAGTTTGAGAACATAGTGAACATCCCTTTCCCTTGCATTCAGAACAACTCATATCTACTTCGAAAGACGGTTCGGTAAAAGGGAAAAAAGATGGTCTAAGTCTTATCTTAACATCTCGGTTAAAAAATTCTCTACAAAATTCTTCAATTACAGCTTTAAAATTAGCAACCGATATTTCTTTGTCTACCATTAATCCCTCTATCTGATGAAAGTTTACTTCATGGCTAGCATCGGTTGCTTCGTTTCTGAAAACCCTTCCTGGAACAATAATTCTATAAGGTGGTTTGTTGTCCAGCATATATCTAATTTGTACTGGAGATGTGTGTGTTCTCATTAATAATCTCTTCTTGGGTTCATTTTTTACAAAGAAGGTATCTTGCATTTCTCTGGCTGGATGATCTTCTGGAAAATTGAGAGCATCAAAATTATGCCATTCATCTTCTAGCTCTGGTCCTTCAACTATTGAGAATCCCATACCTCTAAATATGTTTTCTGCTTCGTTTATTGCTTGAGTTATTGGATGGAGATGACCAACTTTTGTTTTTTTGCCAGGAATAGTAATGTCAAAAAACTCAGAATTAGTCTTATCTTTTTTTGTAAAGTTTTTTTTCTTGTTTTCAAAAGAAATGGTAATTGCTTGTTTGATTTCGTTAGCTTTCACGCCAATAACTTTTTTTTCTTCTGGACTTAGCGTCCCCATTTGAGAGAAAATAGAAGACAATTCTTTGAAATGTTTTTTGTATATCTTGTTTAAAGAATTCTCGTCTTTTGAAGATTCGATTTCTCTAAGAGCTTCTGCTTTAATTAATTCTAATTTTTTATTCATACCGATATTATATAATAAATATTGTTTAAAAGCTAGACTATTTTAATAAATTTAATTTTGCCCTTTTGAATAATTGAATTGCGAGCTACACTGCAAGAAACATCTTTTACAACTATCCCATCAACTTTTACTCCTCCTTGAATAATTGTTCTTCTAGCCTCTGATTTAGAAGGAACTAGGCCAGATTCAATTAATATGGATACAATGTCGTATTTGCTGGGTTTGAACTTTTCAACCTCACTAGGTATTTCTTTTTTAGAAAATGTTTTAATAAAATAATCTTGGGCCAATTCAGCATCTTTTTTTGAATGATACATTTTAGTAATTTCAAAAGCTAATTTCATTTTTAAATCACGAGGATTAGTAATTGAGTTTTCGTATTTTTTAATTGCTTTTAAGTCTATTCGTGTGAGGAGTATAAAGTATTTAATAATTAAACTATCTTGCAAAGACATTATTTTTCCAAACATATCATTAGGTGTATCAAATAGATTAACAGTATTTCTAAAGCTAGAGCTCATTTTTCTTCCATCTAGCCCTTCAATTAAAGGATTTGTAATAATATCTTGAGGTTCTTGACCGTAGAGTCTTTGAAGATCTCTTCCAGCCAACAAGTTAAAGCGTTGGTCAGTGCCTCCAATTTCAACATCGGCTTTTACTTCTACTGAGTCGTATCCTTGCATTAGTGGGTATAATAGCTCTCTTAGAGAAACTCTCTTACCTTTGTCTAGTCTTCGTTTGATATTTTCTCGAGAAATGAATTCGTTTAAAGAGAACGAGTTTGCTTGGCGGCCAATATCCATATATTTTAACTTGCCGAGCCATTTGCTGTTATAGTGTATTTCGGCTTTATCAATATCAATTATTTTCCCAGCTTGTTTGATGTATGTTTTTAGGTTTTCTTTAACTGTTTGTTCAGATAACATTGGTCGTTCACTTTCTTTGTCTGAAGTATCTCCAATTAACCCAGTAAAGTCTCCGACAATAAATATAATTTTGTGACCCAATTCTTGAAAGTCTCTTAATTTTAATATTGGTATAGTTCTACCCAAGTGTATGTTGGGACTTGTTGGGTCGGTACCAAACTTAATTCTAAGTGGCTTGCCACTTTTTAGTTTTTTTTCTAGGCTAGCTTTATCAATTATTTCGTCAACTCCCCTAGTTAATAACTCTTTGACTTTTTCATTTTTCATAATTGCATATTATCACAAATTTATTTTTTAAACTAGGTGTTATAAAAATAATGGGGTAAATACAATGCATTTCTTTTTTATTGTAACGCGGTTGTAATATGAAGAAAATCACTTCTAACTACATTAACCTTTTTCATTTCTGTACCCTTTATTCCAACTATGACAAGATATATTGTTTTGTCAACTAGTAAAATTAAGTAAAATAGTGTATTATATCTGCATTATGATCAAACACATATTTTCAGATATTGATGGTGTAATAACAGGAGGTATTTTGAACAGGAACTTTCCTTTTCCTAGCTCTAGCGTTTCTTCGGCTATCAAAAGTATCAAAGAAAGTGGCGTTGGCATTACTCTTTGTACCGCCAAACCATTGTTTTCTACTAAAAAGATATTATCTAATCTAGACCTTCCGGGTATGCATATTGCCGATGGTGGTGCTGTTATAGCAGACCTTAATGGAAAGATATTAGATATTCAGAGTATAGATTCAAATATTGTTAAAGAATTATCTAATAAGTGTTTTGGAAAAAAGAAGTATATCTGTCTTTATTCTAAAGACAACTATTTTTTTGATAAAAAGCAAAGCTTTGAAATTACTCAAAAAGCACAATATGATCATCAGCAAAGTGCGGTGTTAGTTGATGATTTGGCTTTGGTGTCGAAAAAGGAAGATATTGTAAAAATAATTGTGGCTTATGAAAAAGTAGACAATACCGAAGAGATATTAAACCATTTTAAATCATTGTCTAGTGATATTAATTACGAGGCATCTACTCATCCAATACTTCCCAATACCCTATTTGTTATAATTACTAAGAAAAGTGTTTCTAAGAGAACTGCTTGTGAGAAAGTGGCAAATTATTACGGAGTATCTTTTAGTGAATCTCTTGGTATTGGAGATAGTCTTGGTGATTGGTCTTTTATTGAGTTGTGTGATTATCGAGCAACACTACAAAATGGTCAAAAAGAATTGAAAGATTTGGTTTTATCTGATAAAGACAAGAATAATTTTATAGGTGGTGACGTGGATCAAGATGGAATTATCAATATATTTAATAACTTTAAACTAATTTAAAAAATATGGAAACATTAAGACACTCAGCCGCTCATATTATGGCAGCAGCAGTAAAAGATATCTGGCCCAATGTTAAGCTTGCTATCGGACCAGCAATTGACAATGGTTTTTACTACGACTTTGATTTTGGAGATACTGTTATTAATGAAAATGATTTTGCAAAGATTGAAAAGAAAATGAAGAGTATTATTGCTCAAGATTTGCCATTTGAAAAGTATGAAGAAGATATCTTGAAGGCAATAGATAAAGAAAAACAAAGAGGTGAGATTTACAAAGTAGAGCTATTAGAAGATTTAAAATCTGAAGGAACACAAAAGGTTACATATTTTAAAACAGGAGATTTTGAAGACTTATGTCGAGGACCGCATATTAAATCTTCGAGTGAGGTAAAAGCGTTTAAACTTAACAAGATCGCTGGAGCATATTGGCGAGGAGATGAGAATAACAAGATGCTTACTAGAATATATGCTCTAGCTTTTGAAACCGAAAAAGATTTAAACGAATATACTGAGCTTCTAAAAGAAGCCGAGCTTCGAGATCATCGTAGATTAGCTAAAGAATTTGATTTATTTAGTATTAGTGATAAAGTTGGTCAGGGACTTATACTCTGGCATCCTAATCTTTCTAAAACAAGAGAAGTTTTAGAAACATGGTGGAGAAAAGTTCATCGTCAAAATGGATATCATTATGTCTATACGCCACATATTGGTCGTTCTTTGCTTTGGCAAGAATCGGGTCATTTAGGATATTTTAAAGATTCTATGTTTCCTCCATTTTCTGATAAAGAAACAAAAGATGAATATTATGTAAAGCCAATGAGTTGTCCTTTTCATGTTGAAATATATAAATCTAGAAGAAGAAGTTATCGTGATTTGCCAATAAGGTGGAACGAGTTAGGTACTTGCTATCGTTACGAGAAATCTGGTGAGCTTCATGGTCTTGCAAGACCCAGGGGTTTTACTCAAGATGATGCTCACATAATATGTACTAAAGAGCAGTTCAAAGACGAGTATAGAAAAGTGGTAGAATTAACTCTAAATGTATTTTCTAATTTTGGTTTTACTAAGTTTAAATATTATTTAGCTGCTAGGGATCCTAAAAATCTTGACCAGTATGTTGGTGATTCTGATGTTTGGGATATTGCCGAGGCAACTATTAAAGAAATATTAGTTGAAAAAGGAATTGAGTACGAATTAGAAGAAGGCGGAGCTAAGTTTTATGGCCCAGCCCTAGATATTAAGATATTTGATGCTATTGGTAGAGAGTGGCAATGTCCAACAATTCAGCTAGATATGAATTTACCATCTAAGTTTAATATGACATATATTGGTCAAGATGGAAAAGATCATACTCCAATAATGATTCATCGCACAATATTTGGTTCTCTAGAGCGTTTCTGCACAATTTTAATTGAACATTATGCTGGAGCCTTTCCTTTTTGGTTATCTCCTATTCAAATTAAAATTATATCCGTCTCAGACAATCACATTGACTATTGTTACAAATTGTCAGAAGAGTTCTTACAAATGGATTTTAGGCCTCAGGTTGATGATGCCAGTGAAACTGTAGGGAATAAGATAAGAAAGGCAGTTAATGAAAAAGTCCCCTATATTTTAGTTATAGGAGACAAGGAAATGGAGTCTGGATTATTAAATGTTAGAGAGAGAGGAAGTAAAAATACTTACAAAATATCTAAGGAGGACTTTATTAAAAATATTCAATCTCAGATCAAGTAATTTATTTTTCAAGAATCTCAAATACTTTTCTGTTCTTAAGCATATTAGAAATATGAATTTTTATATTATCTATTTCTGTGTCTTTTAGTTCATTTCCAAATCGGCTTAAGTATAGATTGAGCTCTGTTTCTATTTCTTCTGGATTTATTTTTATTTTTTCTAATTCCCCTATTTTCTGTAATACCAAAGAGACCATGATTCTTTTTTTTGCTTGAGGAGTCCACTCTTTTTTAATATCTTCTTCTTTTTTATTTATTCTTTTAAGATAATCTTCAAATGAACCACCTGATTGTGTGATTTGTGCTTTAAACTCTTGAAGCATATATTCTGTCTCTTTTTCTATTAGTATTTCGGGTAAATCAACATTAGACTTGTTGCCGATTTCTTCAATTATTTTAATTCTAATAGATTCTTGTTCTTTGTTTTCTTTTTCAAGCTTAATATTTTCTTCTATTTTGATTTTTAAATCTTTGGCATCCTTAAATTCTCCTAAAGATTTAGCAAAATCATCGTCTATCTTGGGCAACTCTTTTTCGTTAACCGATATTATATCAACCTCAAATTCAACTCTTTTCTTTTCGTTTTCGGTAATAGGCATTTCAACGCTAAATATTTTCTTTTCACCCTCTTTAACATCGGTGATTTCTTCTTCAAAACCGTCTATAAACTGAGTTTCTCCTATAATAATAGGAAAAGCTTCAGCTTTTAGACTTTCTTGGGCTACTCCATCTATTTTACCTTGAAAGTTTATTACAACCTCGTCTCCTTTTTTAGATTTTCTTGTAACTCTTACTGTTTTGGCTCTTGATTTTTGTATACTTTTAAGAGTATTTTCTACTTCTTTGGCACTCACCTTAACTTCTTTTTTATCTTTTAATATATCTTTAGCTATTTTCTTGTAATCAGGCAACTGTATTTCTGGAAGGAACTCAACAGTAGCCTTATACTCTAATGGCTCGTTAACTACCATTTTAACTATTTCTACTTGTGGTGGAGATATGACTTCAATCCCCTCTTTTTCTATTATTTTAAAATAGCTCTTGTTGATTGCATCGTAGCAACCTTCATTCCATAGTTTTGTGTCTCCAAATGTTTTTTTGACAATATTAAAAGGAGCTTTGCCTGGACGAAATCCTTTAATTGGACTTTCGCTACAAAGCTTCTCTGCTGCTCTTATCATGCAGTTCTCCATTGCTTTTGGAGATATAGTTACTTCTATTTCTTTTTTTGATTTTGGTTTATCGTTTATTTTGTATTGCATAATGCCAATCTAACATATCTTTCGTATGAAATCAACTATTTATTTCTTTGCATTGTAAAATCAGAAAGAAATTCCATTATTTGGTTCCATTCGTTTTGAGGTAATTTTTTCAGGGCCTTTTTAGATTTTTGATTATAGTAGTTGCCAAGCTTTTCTGCTTTTGCTTTGGCATCTGTTTTTTTAATTAGCTCAATCCCCCTTTCAATGTCTCTATTAAATATTTTTGGCTTATTAATAATATTTAAGAATTCTTTTTTATCTTTTTGATTTAGTTCTTCTAGGGCATAGAGAATTACAATGTTTCCTCCCTTTCTTTCTTGTATGTCTTTTCCGATTTTCTTACCAAACTTTTTAGGGTCTCCGAATATATCTAATATGTCATCTTGAATTTGAAATGCTAGACCTAAATTAAGTCCAAACTCTTTTAACAATTTGATGTCTTCTTTTTTTCCATTAGCACATATTCCTCCCAAAGCACAGCAAGATTCAAAAAGACTAGCAGTTTTTTTGTAAATCATATTGAGATATACCTTTTTATCAACACTTGGATATTTGTTTTCTTTTACAAATGGTTCGTTTTTCTTTTCTCCACGATCACACAAAACATCATCAATTTCTCCAACCATGATAGTTTTTAGTGTTTTAGAGAATATTTGAGAAGTAATTAATGGATGTCTTGATCTTTGAGCGGCTTCAAATATTGATGAGGCATAAAAAGAGCCAGCACATTCAGCCATAGATGTTCCATATTTCTTCCATACAGTTGGCCTTCCTCTTCTTGTTAACGAATTATCTATAATATCATCAATAATTAAAGTATAGTTGTGTAGTATTTCTACTCCTGTAGCAGGATATATTGCATCTTTTGTTTTTCCCCCTAAAAGATAGCATGAAGTGAATAAAAAGGCTGGTCTTAGTCTTTTTCCCCCAGCATTTATTTGATGAACCGTTAAATCATGAAATTCTTCTGGTATTTCTAATGTTAAAATTTCTTTTATTGTCGGATCAATGATTTTACCTAACCTTTCTAAAGTTTCTAATAATTTCTCAGGATCTTTTTTGTTCATAGTTTTTGATATAAAAAAAAGAGCCACACAAGAGTGGCTCCTTAAAAATATTTAATCTTCTTTATAATTTGCTGGTTCAATGTCTTCCTCAGATCCTCCATCATCAGGAAGGGTCTTTTTCGCTTTGACATCTTTTTTCTTAATGTAGAAAAATGCCGCTACCAGTGCAATGATTATTAATATAACTACAATTGTGCTTAGTTTCATATTTTTTTTATTGGTTTATAATACTGACCCCATTATCTTATATTTTTACTTTTTTGTCAAATCTGAAAACAGATTATATATATCTCCTGCTCCCATAACAACAACAACTTCTCCCTTCTTACAATTATCATATACATACTTTTTGATATCTTCAAATTTTTCCATACTCACAACTCTTGGATTATTAACTGCTTTTGCCAGTTTAGCAGAATTAACATTAGCTTTGCTTTTTTTATCCTCTCTCCCCGCCACATCATATATCTTTGATATTATTAACTGGTCTACTGGAGCAACCCTAAAAACATCTACAAATTCATTAAAGAATGAATATGTTCTGTGGTATTGGTGGGGTTGGAATATACAAGTAATCTTTTTATTTTTAAATTTTTCTCTTGTGGCTATTAGTGTTTTTAAAAATGCTGTTGGGTGATGAGCATAATCAGATATGATTATTAAATCTTTTGTTTTAAATATCTCAAACCTTCGCCAAGAGCCATGATATTCGGACAATGCCTTAATCGCATCTAGTTTTTTAATCTTTAGAGTTTTTGCAACTTCTAGGGCGGCCAAAGCATTTGATACATTGTATTCTCCTGGTACTTTTAATACACTTGAAACTTCTTTCGCATCTTTGTTTTTTAAAGAAAAAGATTTGAATTTTTTGTTCTTTAATAGTCGTAAAATATTTGAATCGTCTTTGTTTGCAATAATAGTGCCACCTTTTGATAATCTTTTAGTATACTTTTCAAAAGCATTTAAGATATTATCAATGTTTTTGTAATAATCTAGATGATCAGCTTCAATATTTGTTAAAACTATTATATCCGGGTTATAGTTTAGAAAAGCTTCTTTGTATTCGTCAGCTTCTATTACAAGGTAATTAGATTTTCCTTTTCTGAAATTAGAATCGTTAAATTCTTTAAGCTTAGTTCCAATTATTACAGTTGGGTCTAAGCCATTTTTAATCAATATTAGTGCAGTCATGGCACTGGTAGTGCTCTTACCATGAGTTCCAGATATTGCAATAGTGAAGTATTTTTTAGTTAGCTCGCCCAATGCTTCAGGGTAAGTAATGCATTTTATGCCAAGTTTCCTTGCTTTTTTAAGTTCTGAGTTATTGTCTCTTATTGCATTAGAGTAAACTACTAAATCTACATCTTTAATTTTTTTTGTAATCAAAACACCAGCTTTTTCTAATCCATCTGTAATTTCTGATTTTACTAATTCCGAACCGGTTACAACATCATCTTCGGATAAAAAGTATCTAGCCAAAGCAGACATACCAATACCACCGATGCCAATAAAATGTATTTTCTTTTTCATTGATGGCATAATACCACAAAATGTAGTATAATAGAAGTGTTATGAAAATACATATTAAAGGATTTGAAAAAGAACAAGCTATTGGCTCAATGAAAAGAATTGGTTATACTTGTTTGGGTCGAGGTAATGATGATGCTGAGTTTTCTTTTGTTCGCTCTCTTGGTAGTGGTGGCTATCCCCGATTTCATGCTTTAGTGAGGTTTGACCAAGGTAAAGATGCAATACTAAATATTCACCTTGATCAAAGAAAAACAGTATATGCTGGTGTTAGAGCACACAATGCCGACTATGACGGATCAGTGCTAGAGCAAGAAGTAGAGAGAATTAAAAGTTTTTTAGAAAATGAATAAAAAGGTTTCTCAAAAATTAAATGAAATTGCAGATCTCTTAGACATTAAGGGTGGTCATTTGTATCGCATTAGAGCTTATAGAAAAGCTTCTGAGGCAGTTTTAGGTCTAAATGACGATATTGGTACCATATACGAAGAAAGTGGTTTAAAAGGAATTATTAAAATCAAAGGTATTGGCGAGAGCATTGCCTTAAAGATAGAAGAATATCTTAAAAAAGGAAAAATAAAATATTTAGAAGAATTAAAAGAAGAGACAGAGATAAGGCAAGTGGTTACTCATTATTTTAAAACAAAAGGAATTAGTCTTAGTCAATTAAAAGCAAGTTCTAAAAAAAGAGATATAGTATATTCTAGATATACTAAACCTGCTAAGCAGTTGATTGAACTTTCTGGAAGTGTAGTTGATGCCAATAAGGCTATAGACAAGGTAGCCGCTTGGGCAAATTCTCGTAAATTAGATTATACTATAGAAACAGTGTTTAAACGTTGGTTAGAGCTAGATCGTCTTAAACCAAAAAAGCTAGCTAAAAAACCATATTACAATGGTAATCCCCTTGTCTGGTCTAAGGCAAAAAAGAAGTGGTTTGTTGTTGACGAAACTAATACTTGGCTTGAGTTTGCCGACACTGAGGACAAGATAGAATACAGGGAAGAATAGTTGCTTTTTTATTCTTTTTCAGGTAAAAATATCTTATGGTAAATGATTTAAAAATAGTGTTTATGGGAACTCCAGAGTTTGGAGCCACTATCCTTTTAAAAATGATTAATAGTGATATTAGTCCTTTTTTAGTTGTTACTAACCCCGATAAACCAGCTGGTCGAGGCAAAAAGATACAACAATCTATTGTGGCTAATGTAGCCAGTAAAAGCAACATTAATGTATTTAAACCTCAGACAATGACCGAATTAGAAGACAAAATGAAAGAGGTTAATCCTGATTTAATTGTAATTGCTAGTTATGGTAAAATTATATCTAAGAATATTCTAGATATTCCAAAATACAAAACAATAAATGTTCATCCCTCTCTACTCCCTCAATATCGTGGACCCGCCCCAATACAATATGCGATATTGAATAATGATAAAAAGACCGGAGTTACAATAATGCTAGTAGAAGAAGAAATGGATAGCGGAGATATATTAAAACAGGAAGAGGTTGCTTTAAAAAACAAAACAACTTACCAAGAATTATCTAGTGAGTTAGCTTTAATTGGTGGAGACTTATTAGTAAAAACTATACCTAATTGGGTTTCGGGTAAGATTCAACCAAAAAAACAAGGACCTTTTCCCACTTATACTAAAATACTAAATAGATTTGATGGCCGAATAGACTGGAAAGATCCTGCTGAAAAGATAGAAAGACAGATTAGAGCTTTTAACCCTTGGCCTGGTGCTTATGCCTATCAAAAAGATAAAATTATTAAAGTCTTAGATGCTGATGTTTTAGAGCAAACCAGAAATGGACCCTTTGGTACTCCAGGCAAGGTTTATCTTGGCTCAAACGAAACAATTGTAGTTCAAACAGGTAAAGATTTCTTGGTAATAAAAGAGTTTCAACTAGAAGGCAAGAAAGCTATGAAAACAGAAGAATATTTAAGAGGTAATAATAATTTAATTGGTGTAGTATTAAAATAAAAATATGATTTCATTTAACGAATTAAAGAGGGGAGTAAAAATTATAATAGATAAAGATCCTTATGAGATATTAGAAACAACTCATGTTGTAAAAGGAAGGGGTCAATCTGTTATTCAGGCAAAATTAAAAAACCTTAAAACGGGTAATGTTTTGGCTAAAACATTTAGACCATCGGACATTTTTGATGAGGCCGAAGTTGAAAAACAAAACATTAAGTTTTTGTATAAAAACAAAGGTAAATGTTTTTTCTGCGAAGAGAATAACCCTAAGAATAGATTTGAATTAGTAGAAGAGAACCTGAACAACTCTATTCGCTTTGTAAAAGAAGGCGATATTGTAGAGGGAGTATTCTTTGAAGATAAGATTCTTGATGTTGTTGCTCCAATTAAAGTAGAACTAAAGGTTATAGACGCTCCAATTGGAATAAAAGGAGACCGAGCTCAATCAGGAAACAAAGTAATTAAACTAGAGACGGGAGTAGAGATATTAGCGCCACTGTTTATTAAAGAAGGGGACGTTATAGAAGTTAACACTGAAACTGGAGAGTATTCTAAAAGGGTTTAGTTTTTGAGACAGCGGATATTATTGCATTTTAGTCATTTTTTGAGCTACTAACATTTGAACTTGCTTAAATGCATCGTTAATGCAATCTTTAACTATCTTTTCTTGTTCACTCAAAGAAAGATCGTTATTTAATTTAACACTCTCAACTTGCATATTACCGTTAACAACGACCTTTACTCCCCTGTTTTCTGACTCTACCATTTCGCTTTTTAAAGAATCTTGAAGAGCCTTTAGTTGTTTTATTTGTTTTAGTTTGTCAAACATATTATTTTTTATTAATTTGGTTTATAAACATTATATCTTTATTTTTTAATTCTTGCAAGCCTTTAAGTTCGGGATCAGAATCAATAATCTTACCTAGATATTGGCCAGAAGAATAAAGAGGCAAAAACACATAATCACATCCTTTGCTATAAAGTATCTTGGCATCTTCTTCTGATTCGGCTCTAGATATAATCTTGGCTTTTGATCCAGACAATTTAATACCTGAAACTAGATTAATATTATCTTTTAATTCGGGGCTTGTAGATATTACCATTTTAGCGCTTGTAAAATCAACGTTTTCAAATATTAGTGGATCAATAATGTCTCCGTATATACAAGAATAGCCCAATTTCTCTAATCCTTTTATTATGTCTGGATTAAAGTCAATTACTAACATTTTTTCTTTTTCTAATCTTGCAGCTATACTTTTACCAGTTCTGTCATAACCAACTAGAATAATTGGCTTTTTATTATCTTCAAAAGAATATTCTTTTCTTGGGTTTTTTCGTTCAAAAAACGACAATAATGGAGATAGTTTAGAATACAACTTATCAGAAAATACAATCATATAGGTTGATGTTGTTATAGTAATAATTCCTACCGCAGCAATAAGAGCCATTGTTTCTTCGTTAATGTGGCCGAGCTTTAAACCTAAAGCGCTTAGGATTAAACTAAATTCGGATACCTGAGCAACTGTAATTCCTGACATAAAAGAGGTTCTTTTACGATAACCCATAATCAATCCCATAATCACCATTACTATTAATGGATTGCCAATCAGAACAAAAAGAGACAATACAATTATTGGCAAGCCAATAGCACTAAAGTCGTAAAATACTATTGATGAACCCAGCATTACAAAGAAAATAAGAATAAAGAAGTCTCTTAGTGGTTTTATTCTATTAGCAATTTGATAGTGTTCTGATGAATTAGCTAGTGCTAAACCAGCCAAGAAACCAGCTATCTCTATAGAGAAACCAATACCTGTTTTAATTCTTAAAAACTCAATTAAAGCTACTAGACCAAATACCCAAGCAATACTAGTGATAAACAAAAGCTCCTGTGAGCGAGCAATTTTGCTAAAGATATAAGGAAATATATTTCGGCCAATAGCAATCATTATTCCAAATAATATTATTCCTAAGAATAAGGTGTAAGTTAGTGTTTTGATTGAAAATCCCTCACCACTTTCTAGTCCGGCTAGTATTATTAGCATGAAGATAACAACAAAGTCTTGAACTAACAAAAAACCAATACTTATCTTACCGTACAAACTATTAATAGTTTTGTTGTCCGACAAAAGTTTAACCACTATTATCGTTGAAGAAAATGTTAGAGCTATTGCAATATATGCGGCATTTATTTGTGTAAATCCAAGGACAGTAGCAATTAAAAATCCAAAAATAAAAGTAAACAATATTTGGCTCAATCCTACTGCAATAGAAGTTTTTCCTACTGTTTTTAAAGAACTATAATTCATTTCTAGTCCAATTAAAAAGAGTAAAAACATTACTCCTAACTCTGAAAACAAATCAAAAACTTCTTTTTCTCCGATATAAAAAGATTGAAAGAATATCTGTATTAACCCGATTATAATTCCCGTGACAATATATGCCAGAATAAGGGGTTGTCTTAATATTTTAGCTATAATTCCAAGCGTTGCGGCAATACAGACAATAATTGCTAATTCAAAAATTACTTCCATTTATTTTTTTAATTATAATGTTTGATAGTGTAATTTACAATATTAAATCCGTCAACAAGCATTTTTTGTTTTTTGTTATCATAAATTGCACTTGCTGGATGTAATAGTGTGATTATTTTTAATCCGTCAGCTTCAAACACTTTTCCGTTTATCTTAGTTATTGTCTCAGTATTGTTTATTCTATACTTAGATAATATGTATTGAGCCGAAAATCTACCCAACGTTACAATAATTTTTGGTTTGATTATTTTAATTTGTCGATCTAGAAAAGGAGCGTATTCTTCTATTTCTTCAGGCAAAGGATCTCTATTGTTAGGTGGTCTATCTTTAACAATATTTGTGATATAGACATCGCTTCTTGAAATATTGATACCAGATAATAAATTGTCTAGTACTTGTCCTGCTTTGCCACAAAATGGTCTACCGCTTATCGCCTCGTTTCTTCCAGGAGCTTCGCCAATAAACATTATTTCGGCATTGTGATTTCCCTCTCCAATCACTGGGAAAAGGTTATTCTTCCTTCTTAAAATAGCTAAATTAAAATTAGCCTTCAATACATCCTCTTTAATTTGTTCCATTTCAAGCATCAAATTTATTTTCTTTTTTTAAAAGCTCTTCTATAAATATTTTTAATTCTTTTTGTTCTAAATTTTCTTTAAGTTTTATTTTAATACTTTCTACGCTTTTTTTAATTTCAATTTTAGAAATATTTAGTGTTTCTCTTGTCTCATCCATTGTTATATTATTCATTTTCATACAAACTATTTCTTTTTCTTTATTATTTAAAAAACTTTCCTCGTATATTTTATCTAGTAAGTCTTTACTATTAGCTAGATAGTATAGGTCTCTTTCGTTTTTAGTGTCTAGATACTCAGCTTTGCCAGATAGTATTGTTTCATAATTCTTGCAATAAAAACATTTTCTATATTTAGAACTACAACCAAAACTCCTAGATTCAATTGAATTTTTTATTTCGTTAGCTTTTTTATTTATAATATCTAGACATTTATTAGTGCTTATTATTTTTTTTGTTGTAAGCTTAGTATCTTTTTCTAAGTACCAGTAACTTAATTTTTTAACTTTGCGATTATAGTTTTTCTCGGCTAAAACCTGATATATTGGTAATTGTAGAGAATCGTTTTTCTCTTTGCTTTTTCCAGTTTTAAAATCAATTATATGTAACGATCCATCTTTCATTAACTCTATCCAATCAAAATTACCAATAAGATTCATATCATCGGAAAGCTCTATTTTGGGAAAGTCTTTTTCTTTTTTAAGAGATCTTTTGGATAAAATTGCAGAACCTTCTATTTTTTTAATCATTAGGTGTCCCCTTTTTTTAAATATTTCTTCTTGTTTTTTAGAAGTAAAACCACCAATTTTACCTGAATAGTTTTGCCATATTTTTTCAAACCTTTTACTTAATTTCTTATTGACTCTTTTAGATGGAGCAATGTCAATCAATTCATCTATTGTTTCGTGGACTGCTAAACCTAAAGAAAGATAAGGGTTTACTATTTGAATCCTATTACCTGTTTTGGGATTTCGATAAATACTTTTAAAGTAATATAGTCTAGGACAATTATTGAAATCAGTAATTGCAGAATGCGATATTCTTATTTTGTCAATTAATTCCATATTTAGATAAGCACTGATTATTTTCGTTAATTTGTTGATTATAATCATCAATCAGTGGCTTTAATTGATCGTGTATTTTATTATATTCGTTTACTAAATTATTATGTTCAGATATATATTGGTTATTATATGGATCTTGGTTAATCTTAGATTTAATGTTGTTTATCTTTACTTCTATTGATTCAAGGCTTGATTGCAAGTTATTAATTTGGTTTAAAAGATTTGAATTAGGCTCGGGGCATACATCTCTGGGAGTTCCAAATATTTGAACAGCCATCCATGTATCCTCTCCTTTATATACTCCCCTTACAATTCCAACTCCAATTTCAGTGTATTTATTACTCACTATATTTTCTCTGTGGCCAGGGCTATTCATCCAGTCTTGGACTAATTGAGCACTATTTTCAAACATTCCCATTGCTAAGTTTTCCCCTATTACAATATAGTTATAGTTAAAGTTGTCGGCTAAATCTTTAGCTTCTTTACCTAAAGGACTTATATGAGCAAAATATTGATTATTAAGCATATCTTCGGCTTTAAACAAGGCAATAGAGTTGAGCAGTTGATTTTCTTTTAATGGTGTAGTTCTTTGTTTGTTTGTTTCATCAATTATTTCACTTATACTTAAATATATTTCGGGTTCTTCAATAACAATCTCAGGTTGAATTGAATTATTAATAAATAAAGCACCAAGAACAATTATTAAAATCAGAAAAAGAGATCTCATTCTTGTTCTTTAGATAGTTTTATTGCCCAATATGCCATAAGTATTCCTAAGATAACAAAAATACCGCTTATCCATCCAGGAATCAAATAGTCTCCAAAATATACAGACTTTTCAAACATTAATCTTAAAAAGTTTAATATTGAAAAGATCAAAGAAAACACACTAACAATATAAAAGAAAGATAATTTCATCATATATTTTTATTTATTAATATTACCATTTTTAATTGAATATTGCAAAAACAAATTATTAAATATTTCAAATTGGTCTTTAATCATTTTTTCTTTAGAAAAGTTTTTATTAACAAATTCTTTCGCATTATTTATCATAATATCGTTATTGTTATTTAAAACATTTAAAACCCCTGTTATAAATTCATCTTTATTTTTTGCTATTATTGCAGTATTTTGTGGATAAACTTCTTTACTAATTTTTGAATCTAAAATTACCACTGGAAGACCAGAAGCCATAGCTTCACCAATTACAATTCCTTGTGTTTCGGTTTGTGAGGCAAAAACAAAAACATCGCAAGCGCCATAAATTTTTTCAATTTCTTTTTTGGGCATTTCGCCAACAAAAATTGTATTTTTTAATACTTCTTTTGTTTTTGCAATATTCTTATACTGATCAATATCACCCATTCCAATAATTAATAATTTGCAATTAATTTTGTTTTGTAGTCTTTTTAAAATATCTAGTAAAAATTCTATATTCTTTTCTTTTGAAATCCTACCAACATAGAGAAGAACTTTTGAATTTTTTGGTATATTAAACCTTTTTTTTAACTCTTGCTTGCCATAGCTTCTTTTGGCGAAACTAATACCAGTTGGAATTACATGTATTGGCTTGATTACTCCATAATCGTATAATTTATCTCTTATTGTTTTACTTGGAACAATAATTGCATCGACTCTATTACAAATTAATTCTGATTTTAATTTCATTGCAATTGCTCCAGCTTCACCAGCATATATTTTACCATAGTCTTCTAAAAGAGTATGGTAAGTAACAACTTTGGGCTTATCAGTTTCTAGCATTGCAATTTCAAATGGATTTATGGTCCAAGCAATTGTATTAAGCCAATATATATCAGGATTGAACCTTTTAATTATTTCTTTTATTTGAGGATAAGCAAACATACTTAATCCAGCGCCAAAAGTATTAGCTTTTCTGCCAGCGATTGCGCCAATATTTTTTACTATTATTGATGGTGGTAATGGGTAATGTTCTTTTCTAATTTTGCCGATATTATAGTCGGGAGAAATTACTATAGTTTTTATTCCCATTCTTTTTAATTCAGTAATGGATGTATTTAGTGAAATAGTTACGCCGTTTGGTAATGGGTATTCTAGCGAGCAAGCCAATATTTTTATTTTATTTTCCATAATTTGTCTATATTTATTGAATCTTTAATTGTATATTTTCCTACTCTTAATCTATTCAAATCTTTTAAGTAGGCTCCAGTTTTTAACTTATTGCCAATATCTTCGGTTAAAACTCTAATATATGTTCCAGAGCTTACAATAAATCTAATATGCAATTCGGGATATTCATATTTTATAATCTCTATTTCTTTTACTTCAACTTTTCTTGGTTTTATTTCAATTTCTTTTCCAGCTCTAGCTAGGCTGTATAATTTTTTCCCATTTTTTTTAACAGCGCTAAATTTATGTGGTTTTTGAAGTATTGTTCCTTTAAATTTTAGTAATGCACTCTCTATTTCTGAAATAGTAGGAGTATAATCCGATTTAAATTTGATTGGACCTTCTCCATCGCCTGTAAGACTTTCTTCGCCTAATTTAATTACTGCCAAATATTCTTTTTCTTCTTTAAATAAATGATTTAATTTCTTGGTATTTTCTTTTCCTATTGCAATTAATAAAACACCTGTGGCTAGTGGATCTAGTGTTCCTGAATGTCCTACTTTTTTAATGCCAGTTATTTTTCTCACTTCGTTAATAATGTCATGCGAAGTTGGCCCTTTCGGTTTATTAATTACCACAATATCCATACAATAATAATTATTAAAATGATAAAAATCCTTATATTCTTATTAGATATTTTTGGAATTAATTCAATAGTTTTCTTCATTTTTCTTTTTGGAAAAAACAAGAATACTAATCCAATAATAATTAAAATCCATATTTTTGTAATTCCAGCTAGTATTAAAAAAATAATGCCCCACAACCAAAAAGGCATTAGATATAATGCATTATGTATAAATTTTTTAAACTTGTCGGGTTTTATTATCCCGATTAATCCTAAGACCGTTATAATATAATTCATTTGCTAATCAAGAACTTTCTGTTTGTTTTTCTTGCTTTTATGATTTTTCCGATAATAAAAGATTGTAATGTTTTTGTAGTGTCTCCTATTGTATATGCTTTTAATATATGACCTGGAGAAAAATTACTTGTAATTTTAGTAGCTCCTTCTTCAATGTCATCAAAAAAACCAAAAGGCTCTATTTCTCTCCAGCCTTCGGGAGAATTTTGTGTCTTTGGATAATATATTTCAATCGTTTTCTTACTCTTAATTGATTGATTGATCATATTAACCACCTGAATATAATCCATCATTTCATCGGATTTAATCATACTTTAATTATACATTAATTTATGATAAAATCAAAGTATGGATTATTTAAGAGAGATTATAGATTTAATGACATCTCAATCAAGTAAAGACATTGAATTAGTGTCAAAAGCTTTTACATTTGCAGAATCAGTTCATAATGGCCAATTAAGATTTTCTGGTGAGCCATATTTTGTTCATGTTAGAGAAACAGCTAAAATATTAGCTGAACTTGGTATGAGTTCAACCACTATAGCAGCTGGTCTTTTGCATGATTGCATAGAAGATGGCAAAGCAACTAGAGAGGAGGTGGAAGAATTATTTGGGAAAGAAATACTCTTTTTAGTAGAAGGTGTTACTAAGCTTGGGAAATTAAAGTATAGAGGAGCTCAGCGACACAATGAAAGTTTGCGTAAGCTTTTTGTTGCGGTATCTCAAGATATTAGAGTGATTATTATTAAACTTGCTGACCGATTGCATAATATGGAAACACTAAAATATTTACCGGAACATAAACAAAAAAGAATAGCAACTGAAACTCTTGAAATATACGCTCCCCTAGCTTATAGATTAGGAATAAGAAAATTAAGTCGACCTTTAGAAGATTATGCTTTCCCTTTTGTTTATCCTGAAGAATATAAAAAAACAAAAGAGCTTTTGAAAACTAGAAATAAAGAACAGTTTCATAAACTAAATCGTTTTCAAAAATCAATTAAAAAGGTTTTAGCTAAAAAGGGCGTAACTGATTTTACAGTTGATTATAGAATGAAGACACTATACAGTCTTTACAAAAAACTTCTTAGAAAAGATTGGAACATTGAAAAAATATATGATATCTCAGCGCTAAGAATTATTGTCCCAACAGTTGAAGATTGCTATAAAATATTTGGAATTGTTCATAGTACTTACAGACCATTACCTGGACGAATTAAAGACTATATTGCTTTTCCTAAACCGAATGGATACAAAGCTCTTCATACGACTATTTTTACTGGTTATGGCAATGTTGTAGAAATACAAATAAAGACTAAAAAAATGCATCAAGAGGCTGAATATGGAATTGCTTCACATGTTGGATATAAAGAAAATACAACAGAAAATTTTGCATGGATAAAAAAAATACTACCATTTAAAAATGTATTTTCTGGCAAAAAGGAAATTAATTTTGATGATGTTCCTAGCTGGATAAAAGATTTAGTTGAGTTTCAAGAAACATCTGGTTTAGAAGAGGAAATGAAGAGTGATTTTTTTCAGCAAAGAATATTTGTTTTTACACCTAAAGGCGATGTTGTTGACTTACCAATTAATTCAACTCCAATTGATTTTGCTTACGCTATTCATTCTAGCATCGGTGATCATATTGGTGGAGCTAAGGTTAATGGTAAAATGACTTCGCTAAAAAATGTATTAAAAAATGGTGATATTGTAGAGATTATAACAAAGAAAGAAAAAAGCTCTAAGAAGAAATGGCTAAACTACGTTAAAACCGCTTCGGCTAAAAAACACATTCAAAAACTTAACTAAGGTTGAAGTATTTCTTCGGTTTCTCCATTAATTGAAATAATAACATTATTAATGTTTGGAAAATTTAATAATGTTTGTTCTATTTGGTTTCTAACAGCTAGAACCATTGCCGATCCGCTAACATCTAGATTTTCGTCAAAATCAACAAAAGCGGTGCCATCTAAAATATCTATATTATTTAATTTAGTTTCTGGATTGATACTACTAAATAAACCCAAATCTATTTCTTCTTCAGTTAGCCCTTTTATTAATTCAAGAATAGCAATACTAGGTGTTGGCTCGGATTCTATTATTCTTTGAATTTCTACAAGATTTTCTTCCGAGTCAATAAAAAATAAAGGAACAGAATAAGTAGTTATATCATTGTAGAATTCGCTATAAGATTTATCAATAACCGAATTAACAACTTTGCCTGAATCTATAAATACTTCAATTGTACGAGGGCCTGCTGATCTAGATTGGAATTCAAAATTAAGTTGGTAGTCATCTCCATCAATATATTTAAGATCAAATCCATCAGAAATATATGCTGGTGAATTATTTTTAATCCAATTTTCAGCAATAATCCTTGGGTCTTCTATTGAATTAGGATTGTTAAATAAAAAATATCCAATAATAACTAATATTATTATACCAATTAAGATTACTAAAATTTTACTTTTTGTCATATTCTTTTTGTATTTTAAAAAGTAATTCTTTTGTTTCGTATGGTTCAGGAATTTCTTTAAATATAAATTTATTAAATTCGCCTGCAGTTTGTATTTGTAGATTACCATACTTTAAAAATGTTTGTAAAAACCCCTTAACCTCTACCGTAATATCTTGTATTTTATCGTGTGAAATACTAGAAACATTTCTACTAAATAATGTTTTTAATTCAGTGCTTATTGTTCTTTCGTTTGTTATAATCCAACAGTCTAAATAATAATTAATGAAAATAACAACTGCTATTTGCTGAAGAATTAACAAAAAAAGGGACAAGATGTATAAAATTATAAGCTTGATATTATCAATAGGTACCTCTATATCAATAGAGTAAACCAATATCATTGATGCCAATACGATTAGAATAAATATTGTTACAGGAATAAGAGATATTATTAATACCGCTGGGTGTCTTCTCTTAATAGCTAAAACTTTTTCGTTTTCTCTGAATTTTATCATATTAATATTAATGTTAGAAGAATAAAAGATAGTATCAATAAAACCAAAGAAACAAATTTAATTATTTCTAAAAACTTTTTTGATTTTTCTATACCTGGAAGTTGAAATTTTTTTAAATGATAAAAGACAGTAAATGTTATTTTTACAGTAATTAATGCGACTATAATATATAAGAAAACTAATACAATGTTTAGCGATTCTATAATCATAGTATAATACTAAAATATTAATGTGTTTTGGTCAATATACAAAAACCCCCATTAAAAGGGTTTTTGTATAACTACCTATAAAAATTATATTTCTGGCTCTGGTTCAGCCGGGAGAACAGATTCTTCGTTTTCTTCTGACTCAGTTTCATCGAAGTAAATAAATCCATCCTCATCAGTTTCTGGTGTAGATGTTTCTTCAGGGAAGTAGAATTCTTCTTCTCCAACTGGCTCTGGCTCAAATTCTTCTGGAAAATACTCTTCTACCGGATATTCCATTTCTGGAACAATTGGCTCAACTACTGGTTCGTCTGATCTAGTAGCAATAAAAACAACTAATGCTAAAACGACCAAAACAACTAATGCTAATATTATCTTTTTTTTGTCTTCCATTTTTTCTATATGTTATTTTTTAAATATCGACCTTTTGACCGTCAGATTTTAAATGATTTAGTTCACTTTCTATTTTCTTAATAGTTTCTTCTATTTCTTCTTCGCTCATTGAGTCTATTTTATCTCTTATTTCGTTGATGTCAATAGTTGATTGGTAAACTTTGTTATTTGAAAAGACATAACTATTCGCATAATGAATTAGCGCAAGACTAAATCCTAATATAAGAACAAATGAAAATATTAAAAATCCTTTTACTATATTATTCATAATTAATCTTCGGTTACAAATACTACAACGCTAGATTTATCGGTATGATAGCGATAATATTTATTATTAACTTCTAAAACAATAATGTATCCCGGTGTTATTACTTGAGCATACATTTCTCCTGGCTTAGATAAACCTAAACTAGTATCTGAAAAATTAACATCATCTAACCTTACAGTTATAATATTATTAATATCAACACTTAATCTTTGAGCTAAATCATTCTTGGCTAAATTAACCAAACTTTTGGCCGCTTCGGGAATTATTATTTCGTTTGTAATTTCTTGTTGTTCTTGTTGTTCTTCTTCTTGTTGTTCTTGTTGTTCTTCTTCTTGTTCTTCAATATATTCATCTTTTAATGGTATTGTGCAAACAATATTATTTATCTTTGATTCTCCATCTTGTTTAATAGTGTAGACATTGATTGGATTTTCTAAATTCTTTAAATATACTTCTACAAAATCATTATTAGTTTCAACTTTTTCTATCGCAATATCGTCAAATGAAGAAGAACATAATACTGCAGAAATATCAGAATTATCTAATTGTACCTTTAAGTCTTCGGTTATTAAATTAGTGTCAACAAATTGATTATTGATATATTGATTATAGAAATCTTCAACTATGTCAACATCACTAAGATCCTTTTCTTTATTTGAAAAGGTTAAAATCAATAAAGCAAGTACGAGTAAAATACCGACTATAAGAATAAACGATTTGAGAGTAAATCCTTTTGTCATTTTGTTATATTTTTAGATCTTTTTTTAAACTCACTTATTATCCTATTCTCGTTCTCTACCTTCCTATTTAGCATAATTGGCAATCCATTGCAAATCAAATCAGATATAACTGATCCTGAAGCAGAATAAGCTAAGTCAGAAACTAAATTATGACCAGGTATTAATGAAATATCTTTCATATTAATTAAAGCGATGTCAGCGTTCTTACCAACACTAATTATTCCTGAATTAAGACCAAAAGCTCGCGCTCCATTAATAGTAGCACAATCAAGTATTTCTTGAGCTGGCAAAGCAGTTGGATTGTTTTGAATATATTTTTGAATTAAGCTTCCTATTTTCATTTCTTCTAGCAGATCTAAATTGTTATTAGATGCTGAGCCATCTGTTCCTAGCGCAACATTAACTTTATATTTTTTTGCTTTATCATAAGGAAATATTTTACCCACTGCCAATTTTAGATTTGATGTTGGATTATATATTAGAGAAGATTTTCTCTTACCAATAATTTCCATTTCTTCGTCATCTATCCAAACACCATGAGCCATAACTGTTCTTTTTGTTAATAGTCCAATACTATCTAGAAAGTTAATAGGCTTTTGTTTATAGTTTTTAATTGAAAAATCTACCTCATCTTTTGTCTCCGACACATGAATATGAATTATTAAATTATTTTTTTTAGCAAATGATACTATCCATTTTAAATTTTCTTTGGAAACCGTATAGATGCTATGAGGACTAATAGATATTTTAGATAGTTCAGTTTCTTTTATTTTTTGATATTTTTTTTCAATTTCTTTAACATCTTTTGGTTTAGGAACATCCATAACAACTAAACCTGTTACCGATCTTATGCCCATTTTTTCACTAGCTTGCATTGAAATTTCAGGAAACATATACATTTCGTTATAAAACAAGATACCATTTTTAATCATTTCAAGACAAGCGAATTTGGTTCCCCAATATATATCATCACTTGAAAGTTTTTCTTCTATTGGCCATATTCTATCTTCTAGCCACTCTTTAAGTGGCATATCATCACCAATACCACGCAAAAGACTCATTGCAGAATGAGTATGACCATTAATTAATCCAGGAATTGCTGATTTCTCACCTTTACAATCAATTACAATGTCAGATTTTTTAGATATTTTTTTATCTATCTTTTGAATAATTCCATTTTGGCAAAAAATATCATTTTTTTTACCATTCAATAGAACGTTTTTGATTAATAGTTTATCTTTTTTTTGCATATTTACAAATGTTTATAAAATCACAATATTGACAGTGCCATCCAGATTTGGCTTTGAAATTATTATTACGAATTTCTTTAACTTGTTTATCTATCTTGTTGACTAACTTATCCTTATCTTTACTTGTTCCTAAAAAAGAAACCTTTTTATTTTCAGATAAATAATGATAGGTTAGCTTGATTGGTGTTAACCCAAATAAATTTTCAGCAACAATTTGATAAATTAATAATTGTTCTTTTTTATCTGCTGTTAATTTATCGCTATAATTGCCAGTTTTATAATCAATTATTTCAACCAAATTATCTTTTTCATCTATTCTATCTATTTTACCATGCAACGGACAATTTTTCAAAATGTTATATTTAAAATCTTGTTCAATCATTTTAATATTAGGCTTCTCTTTGATAAAATCTTTAGTAAATTGTTTAACGATTTTCTTACCTTCTTTATAGTAACTATCTTTTTGTTTTCTGGACTCATACCAATCATCAATCCAATTGTTATTATATAGCACAAGAGCCTCCTTAACTGTAATATTTTTATTGTTTGTTATTTGAGCAATAGTATTGTGTATTGACTTGCCAAAATTAGATGCTGGATTTTCTTCTCTAGGTACACCAACAACATGAGCTAGATAATATTGATATGGACATTTAGAATACGCAGCTAATTGAGTATATGAAAAATAATTTGGAATTTTAAACTGTATTTCTTTTTTATAATCTTTCTTTTTATCTAAATTAGTAATTCCCTTTTCGTATAATTCATCACTAAATCCAATTTCTTTCAAAAATCTTGATATTTTTCTTTTACGAATTCCATTATAACTTTCAGCCGAAGTAAAAAATATTCCATCTTTAGCTCTAGTAATAGCAACATAAAAAAGACGTCTTTCTTCTTCTATATGACTATCCTCATCATCTTTTGATAACTCTATTATGTTTGCTTTTTCATTGCTAGGAAATTTTTGCTCTACCATATTAGCAATAATAACATACCTAAATTCTAACCCCTTTGCAGAATGTACCGTCATTACCTTAATTGAATTATCTTCGTATAATTCATTTTCTATTTCCCCTGAATTACCCGATTCTAATTCTAAATTAAATTCTTCTATAAAACTAGATAAGCGACGGTTTTGATTTTCAAATTTTTTAATTCTGTCGTAAAACTGATTAATATAACCAAAATCCTCTATTTTATTATTTTTTTCAAGATAATTTAAATAACCCGAATCGTTTAAAAAATTAATAAAAATTTCGCTTACATCTTTTTCTAGGGCTTCTTTGGAATGTTTTTCTATCAAGTCAATTATATTTTTATGGCTAGATTCTTTTATTGTTTCAAACAAGGATTTTGATTTTTTCTTTGAGTTGTGTATTATCTTGGATATTTCTATCGGCTTAATATTAAAAAATGGAAAATTTAAAACCCTGTATAGGTCTTTGTCTTGATATTGATTATTAATTACTTGCAGATATGATATTATATCAATTATTACGTCTTTTTGATAAAGACCCCTTAGAGACCAAAACTTTACCGGAAAACCCATTTCATCAAGCGATTTATATATTCTCTGAGCATCGTTATTAGTTCTAGTTAAAACTACAAAATCATTAAATGGTTCTTTAATTTGATGTCCAATTCCAAATAACTCCTCTTCAACCGTTTTGTAGTGTAAGTGTTTTATTATTCCTTGTCCTTTTCTTTGTGATTTTAACTTAATTCCTTTTTTATTAAAATTATGTGCTAAGTCTAGTATATTTTGGTAACTTCGATAACTCTTATTTAATATTATTTTTGTTGCCTTGGGATAATCCTTTTGAAAACTTAAAAAATTATTAGTAGAAGCACCTCTAAAACGATAAATGCTTTGGTTAGGATCCAGGCATATCATAATATTTTTAGACAACATTTTAATCAATCTATATTGTGCCTTGTTGGTATCTTGAAATTCATCAATTAAAAGATACTTGAATTGTTTTTGATATTTTTTAAGTATCTTTGGTCTTGTTTCAAAAAGCTCAATACAATAATTAATCATATCTCCAAAATCCAAATAATTATTATCAATTAATAATTTTTGATATTGAGAATATATCTTTTTAATTTCTTTTTCTTTGTCTTCTTTGGCACGATATTTATTTGGCAATATAATATCATCTTTACATCTTGATATATGAGATATAATGGCACTAATAAATTGATTTGGATTGCCTTTAGGACGATAATAATCTAGATCAAAAGAATCTATATTTTTCTTAAAAAGCATCCAAGCACTAATTTCATTAATTACTTTGAAGTTATTCGGCAATCCAATATCTATTGCATGATTTCTTAGTATTCTCTCACAAAAAGAGTGAAATGTAGATATCCAAAAATCAGAATATTGATATTCTTGAGGTAAGAAGCCCTCTACTCTCTCAGCCATTTCTCCAGCTGCTTTTTCGGTAAATGTAAGAGCTAATATTTCTTCTGGAAGGGCTTTCTTTTGTTTTATAATTCTAGCTATTCTTTGAGTTAAAACAGTGGTTTTACCAGTTCCCGCTCCAGCCATTATTATTGCTGGACCATTATCGTGGGAAATAGCTTGCTTTTGTTCTTTATTATACATTTTTATCTTTAGATATTTTAGCTAATAAAGAAAATAATTCTTCGTTTTTGTCATAAATAGAAATTACAATTGAATCTTTGAATTTGTTTTTAAATTTAGAAATAATATTATTATCCACTAAGTCAGATTTGGTAGCAATAATATATTCTGGTTTTTGAGTTAATAATTTATTATAACTTTCTAATTCTTTACGAATAATATTATAGTCGTTTACAAAATCAGAAGAATCTAGAGAAATTAAATGAAATATTATTTTAGTTCTCTCAATATGTCTTAAAAACTTAATTCCAAGCCCTTTACCAGTAGAGGCGCCCTCAATTATACCGGGAATATCGGCCAAAATTAAATTTTTGTAAACTCCTAAATGAGGTTCAAGAGTTGTAAACTGATAATTAGAAACTTTGCTTTTAGCATTAGTTAAATAATTTAAAAGAGATGACTTCCCGGTATTAGGTAATCCAACTAGCCCAATATCAGCAATGAGTTTTAATTCTAAAACAACTTCTTTGGCTTCTCCGGGTAATCCGTTAGTAAACTGTTTTGGGCTAACATTTCTAGAAGATTTGAACGAAGCATTACCTTTACCACCACGACCTCCTTTAGCTAAAACAATAGTTTCCCCAATTTTAACTATTTCTTTGTCTATTCCATGGATAACAGTTCCTATTGGTACTTCCAGGATTAAATCTTTACCATTAGCGCCAGTACGAGAAGATCCTTTACCGTGTTGACCTTTTTGGGCAATAAATTCTTTTTGATATCTAAACTTTTTAAAAGCACCAATATCTTCAACTCCTACTAAAACAACATTACCCCCATCACCTCCATCACCTCCAGTTGGTCCTGAACACATCATTTCTTTACTAAAAGCGACAATTCCGTTGCCACCAGTACCGCCAGCCACTTTAATTTTTATATTATCTATCAACATTACATTTCAAAACCATTATTCAATAACCATCTATATGCTTTTTGGGTTTCCCATTTTGAATTTTTGGCATTTAAAAATATCATTGCAATAATTCTTTCAGAATCGTTATAGTTAAGCTTAAATAAAAATAATGCTGTTTGCCCAGCTTCTTTAGTATATCCAGTTTTACCACCAATAAAAGTTGGATCGTTAATAAATATATTGAGATTACCAATTTCTTCTAGGTCAAAATCCATTGTTCTTGCTAGTGGTACTGTTTTTCCTTTAGTTATTTCAAGTAATGGATAACGATTGTAATATATATATCTTCCTAAATAAAATAAATCTTGAGCAGTTGATACATTGTTTTTATCTAAACCCGAACCATCAGCAAAAAATGTATTATTCATCATCAAAGTTTTTGCTTTTTTATTCATCATTTCTAAACTATCTGATCCTAAAGATCTACGTATTGCCTCAGCAGTATGATTAGCTGATCGAGTGAGCGTTGGATAAAGCAGTTGAATTAACTGGTGCTTATCTCCTATTTCTATTCCTAAATTATCACCATAGTATTCAAGATCTTCTTTAGTTATGGTTATATTCTTCTTTAGGTCAATATTTTCTACTGCAACCAAAGCAGTCATTAATTTGGTTATTGATGCAATTGGCATTTTTTGGTTAATATTTTTTTGAGCAAAAATATGACCTGATTTTAAATCTGCAATAAGATAGCTCTCCGAAGTTGACTCAGGAAAAGGTGTTGGATTCTCAAATCCACTAAAATCATCCCGATTTTTATCTATTACAATAACCGGCATCCCTTTTTTAGAGAAATCAAAAATCTTTTTAGCATTCTCATTGCTGAATCTTAAACATCCTCCAGAATACCTAGAAACTAATTTCTTTCCTCCTGGATAATAAGGTACTCCGTGAGTAAAGTATTTACCATAATATTGAATTGCATAAGGCATATAAACATAGGAAGATACCGAATAAGCTGTAACATAACTAGCTAATACTTCGTGTATTCCAGCCGGGCTACCACTCCATTCTAAATCATTACCTCTTGCCAATATTGGTATTTCTTGGTCTAAATTTCCATCTTTATATAAATCAGCTTTCATATTTTCTAGATTAATATATATAAAAGTTGATTTATTATTGATTAAGCTATCTAAAGTATCTTCAACCAAAGGGATTTCGTTTTCATAAACCGGTGGTATGGTAATCACTACCTCTTCGCTATTATCTTCGGCAATTATATTAAACTCACCACTTTTAAGGCCAAAAATGGAGAAACTCACCAGTACAACAAAACCAGTTATGATTATTTTTTTATTTTTAAAATTCATCATCAATAGATTTCTTTATTTCTTCAAATTCGTTTTCTATTTCTTGTAATCTTGATTTGCTTTCTTTGATAATTAGAGCCGCTTCTTTCACTTTTTTTAAACCTTCTTCAACATCAACCTCTTCTTTTTCGTCAAACCACCTTGAAATCTCTGCTAGCTTTTTTAAATTATCTCCTAAGTTTTTTTTAGTCATTTTTTTATTTTTTTGATTTTTGATTTAATTATTCCGTTTAAAATTTGAATATCAATATTGTCATCTACTTTAACTTGATTTATATCTTTAATAATTTTTCCATTAATTCTAGATATACTATAACCCATTTTTAATTGTTTTTCGGGGTTGTTATAATGTATTATTTGATCAAAATTAATAATAATTCTTTTTTGATGATCTAGATTTTCAATAAAGTCTCTTAATATTTTTATCTTTAAAGACTCTAAATTATTTTGATTATTAATAATTTGACTTTGTATTTTCATTAATAATCCTTTTATTTTAACTTCTATTCTAGTATACTCTTCAAATATATTATTAAAATTTCTTATAATAAAATCTAATGACAATTCAATTCTTTTGTTTGTTTTTTGTAGAGCGTAAGTAAAAGAATTAATAATTTCAGAATTATAAGAATTGACCTTGTGTATAGCATTTTCCCATGATTTATTCAAAAAATAAGCTGCAGCACTTGGAGTTGACTCAGTTGCATCAGCTGCAAGAGAAACCAATGTTACATCTTTATGATGTCCAATTCCTGCAATAACTGGTACGGGAAAATTAGCAATTTCTCTAACTAATATTTCATTGTCAAAAGCAATTAACGATTCTAGCGAACCACCACCACGAATAACTACTAAAACATCAATATCTTCTTTTTTAAATTGATTAATGGCTGACAGTAATTCTTTAACTGCTTCTACCCCCTCTACTTTAGCATTAATTGCTTTAATTTTAAAACCAAACTTGCCAAGATTACTTGTAAAGTCGTGAATTACAGTTCCGCCGTATAATGAAGTTATCACTCCGATTTTTTGTGGATAATCGGGAATTGGTCTTTTATTATCAAATAATCCTTCTTTTTGTAATTTAGCTTTCAATTCGTCATAGGCTTTCTTTAGAGCCCCAGCACCAACTAACTCTACCGTATTTGCTTTAAATGTTAAAGTGCCCCTAACTGGATAAATGTCGGCACCACCAGATATAATTACTGTCATCCCTTCGGTTAAAGAAACTCCACACATACGATAATTGTATTTCCAAATAACACAGTTAATAACCGCTCCTTCTTTATCTTTAAGGGTGAAGTATACATGACCGCTTGGTTGATGTATTTTTAATTGGACTACTTCTCCTATTAATTTAACTTGAATTCTACCAAGCAATTCGTTCAAGAACTGAATATATTCCGAAACTGATATTGGTTCTTCAAATCTATTATTCATATCTTAAAGCGTCAACAGGTTCTAACATTGCAGCCTTTTTAGCTGGGAAATAACCTGAAATACAACCAACAAAAAAAGAAAACGCAATTCCAAATAAGATTAGAGAGATTGATATATGAGCCTCTAGATAAAACATTTGCTCCAGTTGAGCTAGCACAAATTCAGTCCCTTTTGATGCTACAACTCCTAGAGTTACTCCCAAGACACCACCAATTAATCCAATAATACCCGATTCAAATAAAAATATTGCAACAATATCAGATCTTTTGGCTCCAACAGCTTTCAGTATTCCGATTTCTTTTGTTCTTTCATTTACCGACGTAAACATTGTGTTAGTTACTCCAATTCCGCCAACAATTATTGCAATACTTGCAAAAGCAAAAATAGCAACTTGCAATATCCCCATAATACTACTAACCATATCAGATACAGTATCACTTGAAATAACTGAAAAAGAAGGTGTTTCTTCCCCGACTCTTCTTTTCCTAGTTTCTTCTAGCGAATCTTCAATATTTTTAACAACTTCTGCAACATCAAAACCTGGAGCAACTTTTGCCATAGCCATTGGAGCTCCTTCTCTTTTTCCAGTTACGGTATGATAATCTTCTAAATCCATCATAATCATTGAATCGTTTTGATTGTTGCCTAGAGACCTTAAATATCCCGAGACATAAAACCTTTTTCCCTTTATAGTGACTTCGTCACCAACCCTAATACCAGGTAATATATTTTTAGCAACCAAATTACCTAAAAGAATTTCTCTTCTTCCGGTTCTTGGAAAATCTCCCTCAACAGTTTCCCACCCCATATCTTCTTTTAATAGCGTCATTGTTTTGTCAAAAGATATTCCAGTAATAAGTACTGTCTTGGCTTCGTTTTTGTATCTTACAATTTCAGATCCCCATGGCATTGAAATTACAGTTTCTACACCTACAGTTCTTTCTATTCCATTTAAATCGGCATTTGTTAAATCGTTGCCTCCCATAAGGCCAGAAAACATATCTTCTCCGGGCATAACAATTATTAAATCGCCCCCCATTGTTTGAAGTTCGCCCATTATTGAATTTTTAAGACCTTCACTTAGAGACATTAGTGTTGTTACTAAAAAAATACCAATAACTATACCTAAAATAGTAAGCCAACTTCTTAGTGGTCTCACTCTTAAATTTTTAACTGCGATTTTAAAATATTCCCAATACATTATTTTACTATTTCTCCGTCTTTAATTTTTATTATTCTGTTTCCGTATTTCGTTTGATTATTATTATGCGTTACTACTATTATTGTTTTACCCTCTTTATTGTTGGCAAAACTACATTTTCTAATGCAGTTAGATGTGGTAATAAATTAAATTTTTGAAAAACAAATCCAATATCTTTACCTCTTACTTCGGCAAGTTCATCTTCGGAGAATTCGGATATACTTTTCCCTTTAAAATAGATGCTGCCTTTAGTTGGAACATCCAAACAACTTATGAGATTTAGTAGTGTTGACTTGCCTGAACCACTAGGACCTAGAATTATTGCAAAATCTCCTTGATTAATTTCTAAACTAATATTTTTTAAAACATCCAGTTTAATTTTTCCAAGGTCATATGTTTTCCAAACATTTTCTATCTTGATAATATTGGTCATTTTGGAATAATAATTTTATCACCAACTTCTAGGCCAGATAAAACTTCTATCATACGATTAGACCCTGATAATCCAGTTTTAATAGCCCTTTCTTCTATTACTTCATTTGTTTTAATTAAACTAACCTTTGAATCTGTGATTGCTCTCTCAGGAATAACCAAAACATTCTCTTTTTTATATGGGGTTATCGTGACATCAGCTGTCATTCCTACTTTCATTTTATCACTAGGATTATCAATATCTATCAGCACTTTATAATAAATTACACTGTCTATAACTTTTGATGCAACATCAATAAAAGAAACATTACCGCTAAACTTTTTGTTTGGAATAGCAACAACTTCTATTGTTACTGGATCGCCAATATTAATTTTAGAAATATCACCTTCATATATATTAAGTTCTACCTGATAAATATTTTCCGAAACCATTGTTACTACTGGAATTCCAACTTGAACTACTTCTAGATCTTTAAAATTTATCCTTATTATTTTGCCGTCTGTAGGAGCTTTGATTACCGAATCGTTAATCATTTTGTTTAAAAGACTAATTTCTTTTTGAACTTAAATTTAATTTTGCTTTTTCTAGATTAATATTTAAAACGTCAGTATCTAATATTGCCACTGTTTCGTTTTTTTTCACAATGTCCCCTTCTTTAAAATATATTTTTTTTATTCGACCAGAGTTAGCAAAAGATAAATTAATTTCATCTCCCTTTTTTATTGTTCCGGGTTCAAAAATTTCTTGTGTAATAGTTCCTAATTCAACAGTATAAATATTTTGCTCAGGCTTATCGTCATTATTACGAACAAGCAAAAAAATTACCAACAAAATTAGGGCTATAATTATTATTTTTTTCTTCATACTATTATATTAGCATTAAAATTAAATCATTTCCAATTTTTAATTCTATCATTATACCACTTAAAGGTATTAAACTCTTTTTTTATTTAAATTATCAATACTAGATAATAATCCACGCCAACAGCACATTTTACTTTCTACTTCTTACCAAGAATCATTTAAGTTACTAATCCCTTCTTTTAGTGTAGATCTTTCTTATCTTTATATATCTTTTCTTTTAAATTATTAAAACTATCTCTAAAATATTCTTTAGTTTTAGATTCAGTATTAATTGTCTGAACCGTGGATAATATTATTTCTGATTCTACTTATTCAATATTATTATTAAATTCCCTTTTTTCAATCATAATATCTTTATTCTTTTAATATGAGATGATTTACCAGTAACGATACTAATATTATTTTTTGTTGTTTTAAAATGCTTCGCAACCAAATTTATTAATTCTTGATTGGCTAGCCCTTTTATTGGTTTTTTAGTTAAATAAGCGCTATATGTCCCATCGTTATTAATCTCAATTCCCCTCTTACCTTTATTAAATTTAACATTAATTTTTATTAACATTATAATTTTTAATATAATTTATTGTAGAATTGATATCTTTTTTATCAGCAAAATAAAGATAAACATCTTTGCTAAATAAATCAAACTCCTCAATATTCATATTTTTTGTCTGATTTTGAATTGTCTCAAAAAACAATTTAAATGTTATTGGATCGATAAACCGATAACCATCATATGGAGGAACCACTGGGTCATTTTCGTATTTCTCTTGAACACAATAAGCCAGGGATTCGTCTAGAGCAAACACAGCCATATCAAAATCGGTTGTTTTTTTATAATCGGAATAAAGTTTAGATTTTATTGATTTGATAAAATTATTTTTTTTAGGCCGTTCTAAAATATTACCAAGCATTATATGGGTTAATTCGTGCATAATTGTTCCCTTCAATTGTTTTAAATCGCAAGAATTAAGAAGTGGGGTCTGGATATTATTTGTAGTTGGATCATATGTACCATACGATAACCCATAAACATCATAACCCATCAAAGAAATCATTACTTTCTCTGTCTTGCTAATATTTCCATCAAGTTTTCTGATTAGCAAGTCAAAAAAATAATCAGAATCAAAGCTTTCTATTTTATTTTTAATATTATTGTAATTCTCAATATTTTCGTCGCATCTAGATATTGATTCTTCAAAAGAAATTATTAGTAAATTTTTTAGTTGATCAAATGAACAATCCTTATTTTTAGATCTCAAAGAATAGAAATAAGCCACAATATGTTCATTACTTTCTTCTTCTATTTGATTAAAATCTTCTTCGGATAAATTAATAACCTTTTCTTTTAATTCTAAAATAAAATTCTTAGCTTCAATTTCTTTTTTAATTTCAGAATCTAATTTTATAACAGTTTTATCCTTTGTAATACTAATAAAATTTATATCATATAAAAAAGAATCGTTAATATTCTTTTTAATATGATCTAGTGTAATTGAGCTATCATAGTTCTTTATTCTTTCGGCAATTTCTGGCTCTATTTCAAAGAGAAAACCATCTATTTTTTCTAATAGACAATCTTTCTTTTCTATAGTAACCTCTCTATTCGGTAGTTTTTCCATCAAAGTGGTCATCGTGATCATTGAGAGCGTCCGTCTTAGTTACATGAATTATACCATCCTTATGTTCAGCCGGAGAGTAAATGCTGTATAACTTCATAACTTTATTAGAACTGTTCAAAACATTATGATTAGTTCCAGCGGGAATTACAACCGCATAACCATCTTTAATAACATGCTCTACACCATCAAGAATAACACTACCCTCACCTTCTTCAATTCTTATAAATTGATCAAGCTTGTGAACTTCGGCCCCTATTTCTTCACCGGGGTTAATACTCATAACAACCAATTGGCTGTTTTTCCCAGTATAGAGAACTTTTCTAAAATTATTGTTTTCTTTTGTTACTTCTTCTATATTTGCAATATATCCTTTCATATTTTTATTTTAATTATTTTTACAATATCGACCTATTAAATTATATCACAAAAATGTCAAATAACCAATCCATAAAACTAATAAAAGATAAATAATAGATCAAACTTTGTTATTTAAGAATATTATTTCCTTTTTTTCTATCCAGATAATGTATAAAATGAAAGCAACATCTATTGAAAGAAAGTAAAATATTATTGTCTCAATCATTTTTGTATTCAAAATTAATACTTGGTCCGAAAAAACCATCACTTGGATCGTAGAAATCAACGCTTTCAGGTATTGAAAAGAATTCTTTTGTTGTTTTAGAACAATTACTTAAATTTTCTTTAATAAAGTCATCTTCTATATTATAAAAACCATACTCATTTAGTTTAGAATTGGGAAATTTTAAACCATCGTCACTATCAGATGTCCAAACATAAACAATGCCGTCTTTTGACATAATAGACGTTTCACTATCTTCCATCTTAAAATCATTGTTCTTAATATAGACATTGAACTCTTTATTAGTTATTGGGTCTATAAAAATACAGTAATTTGTTTGGTTTGTAAAAACAACTATTCCAATAAGAGCCAAGCCAACTAAGCCTATTATTAATTCTTTGTTCATAACTACATAATAGCAATATTTGTAAAAATAATGCAAGTATTGTATAGTTGTATATATGAGAACATGGATTGAGATAGACAAAAAAAGAATAGAAAAGAACTACCAAGTTTTTAGAAAATTAATTAGCCCTAAGTGTAAACTTATGGCCATAGTTAAATCTAACGCTTATGGTCATAGCTTAGTAGATTTTTCTCTACTAATTGATGACCTTGTAGACTATTTCGGAGTTGATTCTATTGTAGAAGCCGAAAGATTAAGAGAATCAGGTATAAAAAAACCAATTCTGGTTTTGGGTTATACCGTTAATGAAAAAATTGAAAGTGCTATTAAAAATGATATCACACTGACTATTCCTGATTTTAATACTCTTAAAATTGTTAACAAGTTACCTAGGAAACCAAAGGTCCATTTAAAAATAGATACTGGAATGCACCGACAAGGATTCTTTTTATCAGAAATACCTAAATTAATTAAAAACATTAATTTTCCAGTAGAGGGAATATATACTCATTTTGCAGCTGCAAAAAGTCCACTTCATCAGAAAGCAACTATTAAACAATGTCAAAACTTTCAAAAAGCAATTGAGATGTTTGAATCTAGTGGCTTTAAAAACCTAATCAAACATGCATCAGCAACATCGGGAACAATTACATTTCCACAAGCTCATTTTGACATGGTAAGAATCGGAATTGGTCTTTATGGAATATGGCCATCTAGCGAAGTAAAAGAATATTATCAAAGTAAGATTAAATTAAGCCCAGTTCTTTCTTGGAAAACAATAATTACTCAAATTAAAAAATTGCCTAAAAATAGTTATGTTGGTTATAATTTTTCTGAAAAAGTCAAAAGAGATTCAAAGATAGCCATTTTGCCAATTGGTTATTGGCATGGATATCCCTATTCTTTATCCAGTGTTGGTTACGTTGTTGTTCGTAAACAAAAAGCTAAAGTTATTGGACGAGTCTGTATGGATATGACAATGGTAGATGTTACCGATATTAAAGGAGTAAAAGTTGGAGACAAGGTTAGTTTAATAGACGACATTGTTACTTCCGACGATATTGCTAAAACAATCAAAACATCAACTTACGAAGTAATAACTAGAATCAATCCAAAGATAAAAAGGATTATTGTTTAAGATAGTATCTTCTTTCTTCAAGACTAAACTTTTCAATTGCATATCTTAATGTCATCCTGGGCATTTTGTTTTCATTTAAAAACTTTTTAAGAGATTGTTTATCTCTTTTACCAGCCTCTCTTAACATCCAACCAGTTGCCTTGTGTATTAAATCATGTCTATCGTTTAATAATTCTTTTGCGTATTCAAAAGTAGTATTTACATCGCCTTTTTTAATAAAACCAAAGGTGGAAACAATCGCTATTCTTCTTTTCCATAAGTTAGAAGAATAAAGTAATTTCTTTAGTCTAGATTTATCTTCTAAAAAGAAATAGTCCCCTAAAATTTGAGGCGCCGAAAAATCTACTAAGTCCCAACTATTAATATATTTTGTATTTTTAAAGTATAAGTCAACAATATGATCTCGATTCCCCTGCTTGTATTTTTCAACTAGAATTATTAAGCCACAGCTTCGGTATTCGTGAATTTTCTCTCTAAGTAATTCAATAGCATCATCAATCGTTAATTCGGGATGATTTTTTACTATACTTCTCTGCACTGGAACAGTTACTCCAATAAATACATCTCCATAACCATATTCCCCTTTCTTTGTTTTAAAAAGTCTTTGAAGTGTTTGAGCTTTTTCTTTGCTAGCGTTTAATTTTAATTCTTTTTTAATCATAAAAAAAGCAATATATGTCCAGCAAAACCACTAAATATTGGTATAAGGATATTATCATCTATTTTGCTACTAGCTGTTTCAACACTAGTAGCCACTAAAGCCATAGTAATAACTATCCACCACATACTTGGCATAATTAATAATCCAACCAAAACATCAATACCAAACTGAGCAAGAACACCCTCCCATGCTTTTCCTTTAATAAATTTAATCGGGGTTTTGCCAAATTTATAACCAATAACTGCTGCCACTGCATCGCCAAATATTGTCATTAATATTGCCACAATTGCAATTCTAATATCAAAAACAGATAAAACAATAATTGATCCTAAAAGAAAATACACCTCAGAGCCCATAGCATCTCTTTCTTTTTTTCTTCTAATGTATTTCCATAAAATACTAATAATCGGAACATTTCTATTAACTTCTATTCTTAAATATTCTAACGTTATTGCGATAATTAAAAGCGCTGATAAAAAAAATAGCCCTATTTGATGATTAAAATAGTGACTAATTAATAAATAGAAAAATAATATAAATATTGATAGTAAATGCAAAAGCTTTCTAACAACCTCTTTGTTAAAACTCCAAGCCATATATTAATCCAGAAACTAACATAATTAATAATAAGAGAAATATTATTAAAATAATTTTCTTTTTAGGAAATGGTTTTATTTCTCCGTCTTCAGTCGGAATAACAAAACAAGAAACAGTATAGAGTATTATAAAAGGAATTATTGCAGTTAGTATGCATAATAAAATAGCAAACAATCTAATTATTGTTGGATCAATGTTAAAATATTCACCTAAACCACCACACATACCACAAAAAATGTAATTATCTTTGCTTCTGTATAATCTCTTAACCTGACTTGTTTCTTTTTCTTTACTAGGAATAACAAAATAAGCTAGAATATAAATTAAAATAAAGGGAAAAATACCCGTAGCGAAACAAAGGGCTAGCCCAACCAATCTAAATATTGCTGGGTCAATATCAAAATATTCACCAATACCACCGAATATACCAAAAACAATTTTATTTTCCTGACTTCTATATATTTTTTTCATAATTCAATTATATTATATTAAAAAAACAAATCAAGCCTTTTTTCTAATACGAATTGATTTGGGAGTAACTTCAACCAACTCATCGTCTCCAATATATTGCAACGCCGCCTCTAGGTCAATTTCTTTAGGGGTATTAAAATGCTCTGATACACCTTCACCCTTAGAACGCATATTACTAAGCCTTTTAGTTTTGCAAGGATTAACATACAAATCTCCACTTCGAGAATGCTGTCCTATTACTTGGCCAATATATACCGGAACAGCTGGACCAAAAAACAAAATACCTCTTTTTTGAATATTTGTTAAACCGTAAAGGTTTGTTAAACCATTATCAATAGAAACAAGAGATCCTTGTTCTTTTTCTCGCCAATTTGTTGCATCAACATCATAACGATCAAAAATACTACTCATAATTCCCATTCCTTTAGTGTCAGTTAAAAATTCCCCTCGGTAACCAAACAATCCTCTTGTTGGAATATTAAATGTCATAAATATAATACCATTTTCTGTTTTCATATCTTGCAGAATACCATTACGATTACCTAGTTTTTCTATAACTACTCCAGCATAAGATTCTGGTACTTCAACCGATAATAATTCATATGGCACAAGATTATTTTGCATAATTACCTGCGGGCGACCAACCTGGAGTTCATAGCCCTCTCTACGCATTCTTTCAATAAGTATTGCTAAATGCAACTCCCCTCTTCCAGAAACAATCCAACTATCGCTACCATTATCTTCAATTCTTAAAGCCACATCAGTTTCTAGCTCTTTGTATAATCTAGCTCTTATTTGTCTAGAGGTTGTATATTTCCCTTCTTTTCCTGAAAAAGGAGAATTATTAATAAAAAAGTTCATCTTCACCGTTGGCTTATCAATATCTTTAAATATCACTGATTCAGGATTATCTTTATCGGCAATGGTCTCCCCTATTGTAATGTCTTCAAATCCAGCAATAGCAACAATATCCCCTGCCTCAGCAACCAATACTTCTTTTTTGTCCAAACCAATAAAAGTCATAAGAGATGTAATCTTTCCCTTAGTTTGAGTTCCATTTCTTTTAATTCTAACAACCTCTTGGTTAGCCGAAATAGTACCATTGTGTATTTTTCCAATACCTAATTTACCCTTATATTCGTCTGGAGCTAAAGATGTAATTAACAATTGCAATGGCTTTGATTGATCTCCTTTTGGGGCGGGAATTTCTTTAATGATTGATTCAAATATTGGACTAATATCAACCATTTTATTCAAATCTGCTTTAATTCCAGCTTTACCATTTTTAGCACTAGCATAAATTATTGGAAAATCTAATAATTCTTCACTAGCCCCTAATTCAACAAATAAATCAAATGTTTTGTTAACTGCCTCGTCAGGATTAGCACCATCTTTATCAATTTTATTAATAACAACAATTATTTTTAAATTATAAGATAATGCTTTTTTCAAAACAAATCTTGTTTGAGGCATTGGTCCCTCTTTAGCATCAATTAATAACAAACATCCGTCAGCCATAGATAAAACCCTCTCTACTTCTCCACCAAAATCAGCATGCCCTGGAGTATCAATAATGTTAATTTTTATATCTTGCCAAACAACAGAAGCATTTTTAGAAAATATAGTAATACCTCTTTCTCTTTCTAAATCATTAGAATCCATAATTAAATCAGTATTGGATAAATCCTTTCCAAGATTAGTGGTTTTGCGCAACATAGCGTCAACAAGAGTTGTCTTACCGTGATCGACGTGGGCGATAATGGCGATATTCCTTATATTCATTTTCGTTTTTCATTGCATCAAAAACTTTTTGATTAACTTTATCAAGTTTTGGCAAAGATTTTATAGATATATTTTTTTTAATCAACCTTTCTATTTGTTTAATATTTCTTCTTTGGTTTGGAGTAACAAAAGATATTGCTAAGCCATTACTTCCGGCCCTACCAGTTCTTCCAATTCTATGAACATAATCTCCAGAATTTTCAGGTAAATCATAATTAATTACTAAAGATATATTAGAAACATCTATTCCTCGAGCAGCAATATCAGTAGCAACCAAAATTCGATACTTTCCTGATTTGAATCCACGAATAGCTTCTTTTCTTTGAAATAAAGACCTATCAGAATGAATTTCTATTGCACTATCATCCATTGCAGCGATTGCTCTAGATATTTTTTTAGCTCCAATTTTAGTTCTAGAAAAAACCAATACAGTTCCTTTGTTTTCTTTTAAGACACTCTGTAAAAGTGATATCTTAGAACGATTATCTACTATAAAAAGCTCTTGAATAATATTTTCAGCAACAGTTCCTTGTGGTGCTACTTCAATTCTAACTGGTATTTTCATATAAGCATAAGCAATATCTGTAATAGCGTTGGGCATAGTCGCCGAAAATAATAATACTTGTTTTTCTTTAGGTGTTAAAGATAGTATTTCTTTAATCTCAGGCAAAAAACCAATATCAAACATTCGATCTGCTTCATCTAAAACAACCATATTAATCTTGTCTAATCTAAAAACTTTTTTCTTTAAATGATCAATAAGTCTTCCGGGAGTAGCTATAATAATATCAGGGCTACTTCTAAGAGATCTGATTTGTTGATGATAGGGCTCGCCTCCAATAATAGTAGATGTCTTAATATTTAAGCCCTTGCTAATTTTAAATATCATTTCTTCTACCTGAATCGCCAATTCTCTAGTAGGAACTAAAACTAGAGCTTGACCCCGAGCAGAGGTCAATCTTTGTAACATTGGCACCGAATAAGCTAGAGTTTTTCCGGTTCCTGTTTGAGCAATTCCGACAATATCATTGCCTTTTATTGCTTCTGGTATACATTGAGATTGTATTGGAGTTGGATTGATAAACCCTTTTTCTTTTAAGATTCTCAATATTTTTAAATCAACTCCAAGACTATCAAACATTTTTGCTTGTGTCATAACTTAATGGCCCGATTTCCTGAAATGGGTCCTTAAGATGACACAAAAAAGGTTCGAGTCTTTTATTTAATAGCTTAATGCTAACACGAATCTATTCACTTGTCAACAAATAATTAAAAATGATAGAGCTGCAATAAAAAAGCACCAGCACCAATAAGCTCTATGCTTTCTTCTATTAAACCATCCTTAACCAGCGCCCCTGAGACAAAATAATTACAATATTTCAGCTATCCCATTTCCTCTTTCCCAATGCTGAAATACAAACGGTAAATTTTGTCTGCTAATCTTTTCACAAATCTAATAATTCAATTTCAAAAATTAAAGTTGAGTTGGTTGGTATTAATGGAGAAACTTCATAATTACCATAAGCTAATTCGGGTGCAAGGGTTAATTTTCTGATTTCACCAACTCTCATTCCTAAAACACCTTGGTCCCAACCAGGTATTACTTGACCCGCACCTAATTTAAACTCAAAAGGGACACCTCTTTTTACACTAGAATCAAATTCAGTACCATCTAAAAGAGTACCAACATAATGAACTGAAACCAAATCATCACTATCCGCAAATTGGTTAATTTCAGACTCTTTTAATATTTCAATAAACATTTGACCCTTGTCACAATCACCTCTAAAGAAGTCCCATTCCCAACATTTTGAATTATCACTAAAAACACAATATGAATTCTCTCCTTTATCGGTAACAATTTTTTCACTTGTACCACCCTGCTCAATGCAATAAACAAAAGCGGGATTGGCTAAGCCAACACCGCTAAACTCTAAATCAATAATTTCTTTGTCTTCTTTTTGATTAAAATAGAAAAAGAAAGAAATTAATATCAATATAACTAACAATATATATTTTTTCATATTACTCTATACCCATACTACCTTGAGACTTATCAAGATTATCTCTATATCCATAAGGATCCATCCTACCTACCATATCATAATTATAATCTGGCTTCTCTTTGATTGACTCTTTAATTATCGTATTATGACCAAAACTTTCTAATAAATTAAGCATTCTTAATCTTTTTTCTTTTATATCCTCTCTCTTTTTTTGAAGCTCCAGTTTTTCTTTTTCTAACTCCTTTTCTTTAATGTTTATCTCTTCTTCGGAACGATTAAGATGCCTATCTACCCTTTCTTTAAATCTTTCTATTTCACTCAATAACATTTTTTCACTATCCATTAACTCAAAAGATTCCCCATTAAATTCACTACCTAAATCTCTTTTTATTTCCATATTTTTATTATTAATTTTATAATAACCTAATTATATCTTTTTTAAATAAAAAAGCAAATTTTTAAAAAATAATTGTTAAAAATTAATAAATTTCTTATACAATATTGGGATAATAAAAAGAGTTAATATAGTTGAAAACATCAATCCAAATATAATAGAATAAGCTATTGGCGCCCAAATAGGGCTAACAAAAGCCAAGGGGACAAGACCAAATACTGTTGTAAGTGTAGTTAAAAGTATTGGTCGGAATCGAGATACAGCACCATCAATAATTGATTTTGATAAATCTTTACTTTCACTATATCTAGTATTCATTGTATCTATTAAAATAATAGCATTATTTACTACAATACCGGCTAAAGCAACGATACCAATAAATCCTGGTATTGATAATGGCTGGCTAGTTAATACTAATCCAAAAAATACACCAATTAACGCTAGTGGTATTGTTATAATAATAAATATTGATTGACGATAAGAATTAAACTGAAGAACCATTAATGCAAAAATAATCAATACTCCTAAAAGCATAGACCTAAAAAGCTCTGTGAAAGATTCTTGTATTTGATCCATTTCACCACCATAATCAATACTTATACTACTAGGCAAGTCTAACTCTGATATTTTATTCATAAATTCTTGGGTAATATTAGATGCATTATATCCTGGAAAAATATTACCTGAAACACTAATAACACGATCTCTATCTTGCCTTTCAATAGATATTCTTCCTGGCTTTAGTTCTATATCAACAAAGTAATCAGCCATCACAATACCTTTTTGTGTTTGTATTGGCAATGACTTAATAAAAGATATATCGATTGGAACTACGTTATCTACCAAGGATCTATCTTCTTCTGTTTGAGAGAATAATATTAATTCAACTTCTTCGTCTGTCTTTTGTATTGTAGTAACAGTTCTGCCTGCAACCGAAGTTCTAATACTTTGAGCAATATCAGAAACAGTTAAGCCATACCTTCTAAGATTTTCTTTTTTGGGAATTAAAACAAACTCTCCCAACGATGATTCTATCCCGTCATCAACATCACTAACACCTTCAATAGATTTAAGAATCTTTGCAAAATCTTGAGCAATTAATTCTATTTGATCAAGATCCTTTCCTTTAATGTTAACTTGTATTGAACTATCAGATATAGGCAGATCTTCTAGTTGATTAACTTTAATTTCAGCTTCAGGAAATTTATTATTTAAATCATTAATATATTTTAAAGTAATCTCTTGACTAGTAAAATTTCTATCTTTTTTTAACTTAACAGAAATATTTGCCTGATGAGATTTAGAAGCACTAGTCAAATTAATACTACCAGCACCAGATCCTTGACCAATTGTAGATAAAAATGAATAGACATTTTCATCTTTTAATAAATATTCTTCTATTCCCTCTACTAAATTGTTAGTCTTTTCTATGGTTGTCCCATAGGGCAACTCTACATTAATTGTAATATTTTCAGAATCAGATAAAGGAAACATCTTAGATTCAATAATTCCTACAAAAGGCAAAGTTGTTGATAAAACAAATAATATTAAAACACCTATTAGTATTTTATTCATTAAAAAATTGTTCCCTATTATATTGCTAAGTAAATTTCTATATCGTAAATTTAATTGTTCCATTCTATCTTTGGTAACACTACATTGTCTTAAAAACCTAGACGCTAGTGTAGTAATGATACCTAAACTTACCAACAAAGAAGCTATTAAGACAGTTGATACAGTTAAAGGAATACTTTTAATAAATTCGCCCATTATACCAGAAACTAAAAGCATAGGCGCAAAAGCAAAAACAGTAGTTAGAGTTCCTGTTATTAACGGATTTTTAAATTCGCTAATAGTGCTATATATAGCAGATTCTAACTCTTGACCATCGGTTTTTTTACGAGAAATACTCTCTACTACAACAATAGATGCATCAACTAGTATTCCTAAAGATAAAATTAAAGAAAAAAGAGTAAGAAAATTAATAGTTAGACCTAAATACTCTATTACAATAAATGATATTAAAAAAGAAAAAGGAACAACAGTACTTGCCAGCAAAGCCTCTTTAAAGCCAAGAAAAAATGCCAGTATAATTAATATAATTAGTATAGTAAGAAGTCCGCTTTGTACCAAATTATTAAGATCATTTCTAATCAAATCAGCATCATTTTGTATAATATTAATGTTTAATCCAGAAATATCTAGTAACGATATTGATTCTTGAATAGCGTCAGATATTTTCAAAATATTACCTTCTCCGCTTTCTTTAAAAACATTTAAAGATACTGCTTGCTCCGGAGTTGATTTATCTATACTGAACCTAGTGATACTACCAGTTGGAGAAAAACCATCTTTGACAGTTGCCACATCGCCAACAGTAATTATTGCCTTAGATTTTTCAATTATTGGAATATTTAAAATATCTTCAATTGTTTTTAATTGACCATCAAAACGAACCGCATAGTTACCTCCACTTTCTATAATCCCAATAGGACTATCTATATTAGATTGAGCAATAATTCCTATTATATATTCTATTGATAATCCATATCTAAAAAGCTTGTTATTATCAATTTCTATTTGTATTTGAGAATCAGGAGCCCCAATAATGTTTACTTGAGAAACACCGTTTATTGATTCAATCTCTTCTTTTAATTCTTTAGCATATTTCTTAAGTTCTACTAAACTATAATCTCCAGATAAAGATATCTTTATAATTGGAACATCAGAAAAGCTAATTTTTTGTATAACTGGGTCTCTAGTATTTAATGGAAAACTACCTTGAACACGTGCAACTCGAGATCTAATCTCGGTTATCATTTCTGAGCTATCAACCGAGGCACTAAATTGTATAATAATAGTTGATATTCCTTGACTAGATATTGATTGCATTGATTCAATATCAGATAATCCCGAAATTTGATTTTCAATAGGCTTAGTAATTAACTCTTCTACATTCTCCGAACCAGCTCCGGGCAAAATTGTGCTCACAACAATAACAGGAATATCTACTTCTGGAGCTGACTCCTTTGGCATCTGAAGTATTGCAAAAATACCAAAAATTGATATTCCGACTAATATTAAATAAGTGAACCTATAATTTTTAATAAAAAAAGACATAACTATTTTACTATTACTTTATCCCCTTCTTCTACAATTGAAGTATTAGATAATATCTTCTCTACGCCATCTAATCCGCTTACAACCAACACTTTATCGTTTTCACTAGCTCCCAAAACTACTGGAATAGCTACTACCAAATCATCCACAACCGTATATACAAAACTACCAAGATTATTAATTTTAATAGATTGTAATGGAACCGAAATCCTATTATCATTGACTACTCCAAATATCTTAGCACTCACGTATTCACCTGGCATAAAATCACCACCACTAAAATATATATTTAATTCTACTTGTCCATTTTCAGGATTAATAGTATTAGAAACCTTACCAACCTTACCCTCATAAATACCATCAATTATAGCATCATTACCCGATGATATTGTTCTTGATCTCTCAGGACTAACAAAAGTAGTAAGTTTAAGTGATTGAGAATTAATAATCTTAATTGGGGCCTGACCAATTCCAATACTCTCCCCCTTTTTAACGGAGATAGAAGAAATTGAGCCATCAAAAGGAGCTTTTAATTGATATTTAGATAACTGAGATTTGGCCAAAGAGAGATTAATTTCAGCTTGTTTTACTTGAGCCCTTTGAGCCTCAATTTGTTCTTCACGACTACCAGCTTTAGCTAATTCTAAATCTTTTTTAGCTTGATTTAAGGCCTCTGTTGCTTGCCTGATACTATAATCTTTTTCCCTTAAAGCATTTTGATAAGCATTTAAATATGTAATATATGTTGCACTACGATTATTTGGTATTGGCACCAGCCATTCAACATTAGGTAATCTAGTAAAATTATCTGGAAAAAGAATATATAGTCCATTTTCTCCTAATGGTTGAGGAGATCTAGTACTAACAGAACCAGATCCTGAACCCTCTGGTCCAGTATATCTAAAAGAATACCCCGATTGTGTGCCTGAGGCATAAAGTGTAATCAAATACTCCCCTTCTTCTCCGCTATAAGTACCAGTAATAGTTGGTGGCTGAGTGTTATAATTATTATCGGCAATATCCCTAGATAAGTATGCTCTTAAATCATTATTCAAAAGAGCTTTTTTAGCATCAATAACGGAGTTTTCAGATTGAACTGTAATTCTTTCAAGAGCAATTTCAGCACTAGAAACAACACTTTCTTTAATTGCCAATAAATCATCAAGACTACCATTTAACATCTCATTCAATCTTGAATTCTGAGCATCTAGAACCGCTTTAGCTTGATCTACACGCAATTTTTGATCGCTATCATCAATAGTTAATAACACTTCTCCAGCCGAGACAATATCTCCTACCGAAACAAAAATATCTTTAACTTGCCCACCTGCTTCAACAGACAACATCGCTTCTCTTTCAGATTCTATTTTGCCGTTTACTGGTATTTCTACCGATTGATTAGTAAGAGAAGAAACATCAACCAAAGAAACAACTGGCAAATTATTCTCTTCTAAAAGAGGATTGTATTCTTTTTCAGAAATATTTATCAAAGCAAATGCAATAATTAGAATAATTAATATATATATGATTGATTTTTTCATAATTTTAAATTAAAACAAAACTCCGGTAGGAGCATTGTTTAGTATATTATATTAAGATTAAAATGTCAATACTATAAATTACAACCAGTTTCTCTTGCAAGATTCTCTGGAGTTCCTTCTTTTTGAAATAATTTACCATTAATTACCACTGATGGAACAGTATCTTCTAACATTTCTCTAGAACACCTATCTTGTTCCTCGTTACAATCTACTACTATCGGAGATAAAACATCATAACCACCATATTTCTGAACCAAAACAGCACAGGCTGAGCAAGTGCTACTAGTATATATCGTTACTCCCTTGTCTTTAAGACAACTGATAAATTCTGACGAAACCTTCTCAAGTTCAACTTCTTCAAAAATAATATCTTCATCTGGAATCAAAATCTCAACTACTACAGTTTTTTTCTTTTCGTTTATTAAATCAAATACTTTTTGCCAACCAAAATCTTCAATTATTAAATCTCTTAATTCTTCTTTCATATCTTCAAACGCAATAGGTTCTCCTTCTCCGATACTTGATAAGTATAATTCATACTTTTCTTCTAGATCTTCTTCTGTTGGATTAAAACCATTGGTATAATGCTTAATTAGTTTATTAAGCCCTACCTCGTAATCAATTGCATCTTCTATTTCTTTTCTAGAAACACCACCCTCTAAAAGAGTATTTACTAATTCTTCTTCGGTTTCAAATCCAAACATTTTAACATTACGATCCATTTGTGTTTGAAACTCTTCCTCAGATGACTCTATCCCTAACTCATTTATTTTTTCTGTTATAATAGCCCTTTCTGTAAGCCGATCAATTACTGTATTTTTAACTTTCTCCTTATCAACTGGCATATTATTATAACTATTAACAATACTATCAAATTCTCTTTGAAATTCAGTATAGCTAAAATCTATTCCATTAATTCTAACAGCTACTTTATCACCACTTGAGTTGTAAAAAAGAAAAAAGGCTGATGTCAGTACGATAATTGAAAAAATTGTCCAGAAATAATAACTTTTAATTAGTTTTTTCATTCTTTCATTGTATAAAGATAAGAGTATACTAGCACATATAAAGAGAAAATCAATACCTCAGATAACGTAGAAATATTTCACATTATGGTAATGCAATACCAACAAATGAAATTAATAGTTTTTTAAAAATAATCTATCTTAATTGCTTTTCTAACTCTTTCCATTGTTTCTTTGGCTGTAATTCTAGCTTTTTTAATCCCCTCTTTTAAAATATTATCTATTTCTTTGGGATTTTTGGCTAACTCGTTTCTCTTTTCCCTTATTGGCCCGATCAAATCTTCTAAAATAGTAATTAATCTTTTTTTAATGACAACATCGCCCAAACCACCTTTTTTGTAATCTTCTTTTAGTTTCTTTAATACTACCTTATCTTTATCAAAAATATCTAAGTATGTAAAAACAACATTACCCTCAACCTTACCTGGATCATTAACATGAATATGACCAGGATCAGTATACATCATCATTACTTTTCTTTTAATCTCACTAGAATTATCACTTAAATAGATTGCATTGCCAAGAGACTTGCTTGCTTTGGCATTACCGTCTATTCCTATTAACCTAGGTACGCTAGATAAAACTGGATTAATTCGCCTAAATGTTTTTCCATAGATTGAATTAAACTTTGAAACAATTTCATTGGCTTGTTCAATTACTGGAAGTTGATCTTCTCCAACCGGAATAATATTACTATTGCAAAACAAAATATCTGCTGCTTGACTTACAGGATAAATTAAAAAACCAGCGGGAACATTTTCGCCAAAACCCTTTTGCTTCATCTCTTCTTTAACAGTTGGGTTTCTTCTTAATCTAGCCAGTGTTACTAAGTTTAGAAATATAACTGTTAGCTCAGCAATCTCTGGAACTTGAGATTGAATAAAAAATATTGTCTTTTTGGGAGATAACCCAGTTGCTAAATTATCCAAAGCCATCTCTAAAACATTAGCTCTTACTTTTTGCGGATTATCATAGTTATCGGTTAATGCTTGAACATCAGCAATCATATAATAGCAAGTGCTATACTCTTCTTGAAGCTTTAACCTATTTTGAATAGATCCAACAAAATGACCTAGGTGTAACTTACCCGTTGGTCTATCTCCTGTTAAAACTATATCTTTATTATTCATATTAATAGCAACCTATCTGAGTATTCCAGGTTGGACTCTCCAAAAAACAATCATAGCAAGTTCCACAAAAACTACATGAGCAAGGATCAGATGTCTGCGATCTGTAAGGATTATTACTCCATGGCAAACCACTAGAATGGCTGGCAGAGCTCTCGTTAATTGGTATGGCTACATTACCACAAAACAAACTGATATTTTTTATTGTTTTCATAACACCTTTATTGTAGTAGAAATAAGAAAAAAGTCAAATTTAAAAACCTAAATAAATTAGGTTTTTGTTGGTTTCCATTTCCATTTCCATGCTGTTGCCAGAACCAGCAGCAATATTAATATTGCTGCCAGTTTTATCATTTCATAAATGATACAGGCAAGTAATACTACTATTCCCAATATAATTTTTAAAGACATAACCCACTCCCCCAAATGAACTAATACCAATATATCATAATTTCCTATTCCATGCAAGAATTCATCTTCTGAATTAATACCTCTTTTGATCTTAAACCAACAGCTCTCTCTATTGCAATTCCATTTTTAAATATGATTATTGTGGGGGTGGCAGGAATCTTATACTCCTTTACAATTTCATAGTTTTCAAAAATATTAACCATTCCAACATTAATCCCCTGCTTTGACAATTCTTTAGTTAAAGGAAAACAACTATTACATGCTCCACAGGTTGGACTCCAAAAAAATACTAAAATTAAACCGCTAATCTCTTTTTTAAAATTATCCTTGTTTAATTCTATCATTTGAATGTTTTTTTTATTTTTAAATTTCTTTGATAGTTTATAGCAAATCTATGAGCCTCGTCTCTGACACTAATTAAAATATCCATATTCTCATAAACCCAATTATCGTTCCCAAAGTAAACTATTTTATTTTTATCCCTTTTTTTACCTTTTGCAATACCAACTACATCAATACTAAACAACGATTTAATTGCGTTTACTTGGGGCTTTCCTCCATCTACTGAAACTAAATCTGGTAGTTTCCATTCTTTGTGTTTTAATCTTCTCGATATAATTTCTTTTAAAGAATCTACATCGCTCTGACCCTTTCTTTTTACTCTAAACTTTTTGTATTCTGATTTAATTGGTTTTGCGCCCATAAAAACAACCATAGAACCTACTATTATTTCATCTCCAAGATTAGACACGTCATAACCCTCTATTCTTTTTTCTATCTTTTCCTCTTTTTTAAAAAGGATTAAAGGAAAATCAACAATTTTTCTTAAAACAATTATCTGATTTCTTAGTCTTTTAGCCTCTTCGTAATTTTCTTCTAAAGAAACTTGCCTCATTTTCTTCTCTAACTGATTAATTAATCTTTTTTTCTTCCCTTTTAAGAATAATACTAAAGGTTGAATAACTAAATCATTATATTGTTTCTTTGTTATTTCGCCCGTGCAAACACCCAAACACCTATTAATCTGATAATCAAAACAAGCCCTCTTGTTGTCTGGACTACATCGAGACACAAAGAATAATTTATGTAATAGTTTAGAAACCTCAGATATCTTAACCCCAACATAGGGTCCAAAAACATACTTGTATTTTTTGTAATCAAGGTTTCTCTCCCTCACAACATCTAGTTTTGGAAAATTATCTTTTGTTAATACAAGATAACTCCAACTCTTATCATCTTTTTCTTTTACATTGTATTTTGGCTTAAATTTTTTAATGTAATTTGACTCAAGAATAATTGCCTCTAGGACAGAATCGGTAACTTTCCACTTAACCTCATCAATCTTATCAATTAATACTTCTATTGGTCTATTAGTTTTTGGATTTAAATAGCTTTTAATGCGAACCCTAAGAGACGTTGCCTTGCCAACATAAACAAGTTTGCCTTTTTCGTAGAAAAGATAAATTCCACTTTTTTGAGGAATTTTAGATATATTTTCCCTCCATTTTTTCATATTATCTTTCTTAAATATTTTCCAGTCCAACTAGATAAACGAGAGATTTCTTTTGGTGTCCCCTCGCCTACTAATTGACCACCCAAATCACCTCCATCTGGCCCAAGATCAATCACCCAATCGGCTGATTTAATAAAATCTAGATTGTGCTCTATTACTATTACAGTATTGCCAGCTGAGACAAGCTTTTGAATCATTAAAATTAATTTCTTAATATCGTCATAATGAAGTCCCGTTGTCGGCTCATCTAAAAGATAAAGTGTTTTGCCAGTACTTTTTTTACTAAGCTCTTTACTTAATTTAACTCTTTGAGATTCTCCACCCGACAATGTTATTGCTGGTTGTCCTAGTGTTAGATACCCTAAACCAACCTCACTTAAAACCTTAATTTTGTCGTTAATTAGCGGGATATCTTTAAAAAACACATTAGCCTCGTCTATTGTCATAGCCAAAACATCGGCTATATTCTTACCTTTGTAGTGAATAGACAATGTTTCTTGATTAAATCTTTTACCTTTACAAACATCACAAACAACCTCAACATTAGGTAAAAAATGCATTTCTATTTCTAGCGAACCCTTTCCTTCACAATTCTCACATCGACCACCAGAAACATTGAAACTAAATCTACCCGACTTGTAGCCACGCATTCTAGCTTCGGGAGTTGCCGCAAAAATATTTCTTATCTCATCATAAGCTTTAGTATATGTAGCGGGATTAGATCTAGAAGAACGACCAATTGCTGATTGATCTATTTTAATTACTTTGTCTATTAAGTTAATATTTTTAATATCTTCAACTTTAATATCTCTTTTAAAGTGATTAATCTTACCAGAGATATAGTTATACATCACATTATTCATTAGAGTAGATTTACCTGAACCTGAAACCCCGGTAAGACAAATAAATCTTTTAAGTGGAATCTTAACATTTATGTCTTTTAGGTTATTTTCACTAGCTTTAATAATTTCAATAGAAGGATGATTTTTGCCTACCTTTCTAGTTTCTTTAGGTAAGTCTATTTTAAGCTCTCTTCTCAAATATTTTCCAGTAAGAGATTCTGTTTTGGGTTTGTTATCCAATAGTCCTTTTAATTCTCCCGAATACATTATTTTACCACCATGTTTACCTGCTCTAGGACCAAAATCAACCACCCAATCACTAGCAAGTATTGTGTCTTCATCGTGCTCAACGATAATAATAGTATTGCCAATATCACAAAGATTTCTAAGTGTTTTTACAAGCATTGCATTATCTTTTTGATGTAAACCAATAGTTGGCTCATCTAAAACATAAAGAGCACCAACAAGTTTGGTCCCAACTTGAGAAGCTAATCTTATTCTCTGAGCCTCCCCTCCAGACAATGTTCCCGTAGCTCTGTTTAAACTTACATAATGAAGACCAACATCCATTAAAAAACTTAACCGATTCAAAATCTCTTTCAAAATTACATCGGCAATTTCGTGTTCTTTTTTAGTTACTTCTAATTTTTTAAAAAAAGCTAAACATTCTTCAACAGTCATGCTTACAACATCCCATATATTTTTACCACCAACCATAACACTCAAAGCATTATCATTTAATCTTTTACCATTACAAGAATCACATATCTCGTTAGTATATATATTTTTTACACCCAAACCACTGCAATCAGAACAAAAACCATAAGGACTATTAAAACTGAATAATCTTGGCTCTATTTCGGGAAAACTAAAACCACACTTTGGACAAGAATATTTTGTGTTAAAGATTTTCTCTTCTTGATTAGGAAAAATAACCTGACAGAGACCATTAGAAATATCAATTGCAGTTTCTATTGCCTCGGTTAACCTAAAATCAAAATCATCATTCATTTTATTAAATTTAATTTGATCGATTATGATTTCAATAGTATGCTTGACTTCTTTTTTAATAACTATTCTTTCGCTTAAATTTTTAATTTCGCCATCAATTCTAACTTCTTTAAAACCACCTTCGTACATATCTTGAAGTAGTTGATAATACTCCCCTTTACGACCACGAACAACTGGAGCAAGAATCATTATTTCTCCACCTGAAAAGATATTAGATTTAATTCTTTTGAATATTTCATCACTACTCACCTTTTCAATTTCAATATGACAAACAGGGCAACTTGGTTGACCAACTCGAGCATACAAAACCCTTAAGTAATCATATATTTCAGTAATAGTAGCAACGATTGATCGTGGGTTAGCGCTATGTGCTTTTTGATTAATTGATATGGCAGGAGATAATCCTTCAATCTCATCAACATCAGGCCTTTGCATGCCACCCAAAAACTGTCTAGCATATGTAGACAACGATTCAATATATCTTCTCTGACCCTCGGCAAAAATAGTATCAAAAGCAAGACTTGTCTTACCCGAACCTGATAATCCAGTAAAAACAATCATTTTGTTTCTTGGCAACTCTAAAGAAACATTTTTTAAATTATGCTCTCTTGCTCTTTTAATTATTATTTTTTCTTGCATTTCTTTTTTTCTAATATTTTAATTTCATCTCTTAAAATCATAGCTAGTTCAAATTCTAAATTATCAGCTGCTTTCCTCATTTGCTCTTTCTTCTCTTTTATTAACTCTTTAGTGTCTTTATCATTACCAATCAATTCAATTTCTAATACTTTCTTCTTACTCTCCAAACCAAACTGTTGAAGTATGTTTTTAATATCTTTTTCAATTGTTTTAGGAGTAATATTATTCTTTTTATTATACTCTAATTGAACATTTCTTCTTCTCGTTGTCTCATCAACTGCAAACTTAATTGATTGAGTAATTTTATCAGCATAAAGAACAACCTTACCATCAACATTTCTAGCTGCTCGACCAATTGTCTGAATGAGACTAATTTCGTTTCTTAAAAATCCTTCTTTATCAGCATCTAGAATAGCGACTAAAGATACTTCAGGAATATCTAGACCTTCTCTTAATAGATTCACTCCAACAATTACATCTATTAAACCTTTTCTTAAATCAGTTATTATCTCCACTCTTTCTAATGTTTTAATATCGCTATGCATATATTTAACTTTTATTCCCCGATCCTCTAAATAATCAGACAAGTCTTCGGCCATTCTTTTGGTAAGTGTAGTCACCAATGTTTTTGATCCTTTGGCAATCTGGGATTCTATTCTTTCAAACAAATCTTCTACTTGAGTTTTTTTACCATTTATCGGGCGAATAATAATCTCAGGATCAACTAGACCTGTTGGTCTAACTATTTGCTCCACTACTCGCCCACTCTTGCCTATTTCAAAAGGCTTTGGAGTAGCTGAAACATATATTGTATTTTTTGTTTTGCTATCAAATTCATCATAAGTTAATGGTCTGTTATCATAAGCACTATTAAGACGAAAACCATGGTCAATCAAAGACTTTTTCCTGGACCTATCTCCAAAATACATTCCTGATATTTGAGGTATTGTTGTATGAGATTCATCAATAATTGTTAAAAAGTCCGGATCTGATAACTTGAAATAATCTATTAGTGTATAAGGTGGCTCACCTGATTTTCTACCATCAAAATGACGAGAATAGTTTTCTATTCCTTGGCAATAACCAATATTTTCAATCATTTCTAAATCATATGCTACTTTTCTTTGAAGTCTTTCATATTCTACTATCTTACCAACTTTTTCAAAATACTTTAATCGTTGATTTAACTCTTTTTTAATGTTGTTAATTGCTTCTTTTTTTCTATCTTCGTTTAATACATAGTGTGCGGCTGGAAACAAAAATACTTTATCTGTATTAGTTAAAGTATTTCTTCTTATCGGGTCAAGATACTCAATTAAATCTATTTTATTTGAAATACTGATCCTATAAATCACTTTTCTATTAACTGGTATTATTTCTAACACCTGCCCACGAAGTCGAAACGTTCCAGGTCTTAAATCAGTAACCACTCTTTCAAATTGAAGCTCTATTAATTTTCTAGTTAACTCTTTTCGATTAATTTTTTGCTCTAAAGATAATTCATATAAAGTATTTTTATATTCTTCTGGAGAACCTAGACCATAAATACAAGAAACCGAAGACACGATAATAACATCTTTTCTAGTTAGTAAAGACTGAGTTGATGCATGACGCAATAAATCAATTTCTTGATTGATTTGAGCTTCTTTTTCAATATATGTATCGCTATGAGCAATATATGTTTCTGGTTGATAATAATCATAATAACTTACAAAATATTCTACAGCATTATCTGGAAAAAACTCTCTAAATTCGTTACATAATTGAGCCGCTAATGTTTTATTATGTGATATCACCAAAGTTGGTTTTTGTAATTTCTCTATCACATTAGCAATAGTAAAAGTCTTACCAGAACCAGTAACCCCGAGTAATGTTTGCCTATTAGGACCACTAATCAATTCTTTTATTGCTTTTGGTTGGTCCCCTTTTGGCTTAAATTTACTTTTAAGTTTAAATTTCATAATCTGTAATTATATCACAAATAGAAATAAATAGGGAGAGTTCATTAAAACTCTCCTTTACCATCTTCTCGCATTCCATAAAGAAAAAAGCGAGAATTTCGTTATTAGTCAGAACAAGCTTCCCCTTTGAGAAGTTTTTTTTGCACCCTCTCAATGTCGTAATAACGACACCGATAATATCGGATAGCATTTATGTACTCCACTCTAGCATCCGAGGGATAGCCTTGATTTGTGTAAGCATCGCCTCTTAGCTCATAGGCTTCAGCCTTCATTTCGGACTCTATTCTACGAGACAAATCAATAGCTCTTTGGTTTCCACCTTGCCATAACGCAAGAATGCCTCTAGAATAATTAACTTCTGAACTTTCGCAAATCTCAGAAGATTTAATCATATCATAGAGCTTATCTAGAGAATCAATGTCTCCTAACTTCCACAAGACTAATATCAGTTTTGAAGAGGCAAAGATTTTATTCTCTAGGTCATCAGATTTTAAAAGAACCTCTAATATATCCCTGGCTAATAAAAGATATACTCTTTTCCCCTCTTCGTGGGTCCTGGAAAGTCCAAGCCAACAAAGAGCTTTCATCCGCTCAACCTCACATCCATCTCCTAAGAATCGATAGATGTACTCCAAGCAACTAAAATAGTTCCCCGATTCATAAAGTACCTTTTCCATTTCCAGTACCTCCAATATCTCTATACCATATTGACTTTAAAAACAAAAGTACTATTATTGACATAGTTCTTTAAAAGGGTGTTTAAAATGGACAAAAAGCTATTACTGCTAACTGTTGAGGATGTTGAAAAAATCAATACTGCTATATATGATTCATATATAGACAACAAGGAAATCATTGTCAATCTTGAATTGGCTCAGATAAAGATAGAAAAAAAAGATCCTTTTGAAATGAAAAATAAAGATTACTGGAATCAGGTATTAAAAAAAGCTAATAAACATAGAAAAACACCGATAATTATGGCAATTTATCTAGCTAAAAACATAGAAAATAAAATCAAAAAAGGCCAGAAAATTAATTTTTACTATATCTTGAGAATTTTAGAAAAATTCGAAAATTCTTCAATATCACAAAATAAGAACCGCGACATTGAAGAGGCCATATCAATACTAATTAATAGCTGGCGATATGGCGAAGAGTTAAAAAGATGCTACGAAAAATATAAGCGAGACAAAGTTCCTTAATCATTTAAGGAACTATTTCTTTTCCATAAATCGTCTTTTAGTTTTTTATTATTTTTCCTCTCCCAGTCATCTATTGAGATACTATTGTTTTTTCTTATTTTAGAACCATAATCTAGACCATTATACGAACAGAAAGGAATGACTCCGTCTGGTGTAGTATAATGTATCACACATCTTTCTAGTCTTTCTAAATCTAAATTCCAGGGATCTTGAAACCACATTCCTCCAATGTATAAAGATTTTTTATGAAATTCGGCCAAATCACTATAATCGCCCCTAATTAAAGAATTAACCAATATTTTAACTAAAGGTATAGATTTAGGAGCTTTATCTTTATTTATAAAAATACCAATGTCTTTTGTAATTTTAACCAATAACTCAACTCTTTTTAATTTATTTTCCTGATTAACTATTTCATTTATAGCTTTCATCAAAGCATCTACGTCTAAAAAACTTGTAATTGGCATAATCTTTTCATTTTCATAAAAAAGATATGTTGCTGCTCCACAATTTGGAGAACAGCCAAATTCTACTTGTGGTTCTTTTTTAAACAACTCTATTAATTTAGATATTGGATTAACAAATCCTGGTGGTCGCCAATCGCTTGTTTTTATTGCAAAATCTGTTTGTTCTTCTACTTTTTGAATTACTTCAGCAAAAGAAATTCTTTTGTTCTTGTCTTCTTCATTTATCTTTCCAACAAAAGAAACTGGTTGAAAATTCACACCGCGAATAATATCCAAATTATTTAACGCAAATTTAATAATATCACCTAACTGATGATCGTTTTCGCCTTTAATTACGACTGGCACTAAAACAACGCCCAAGCCAGCCTTACGACAATTTTCGATAAATTTAAAACTTTGATCTAACCAAGGATTTGTTTTTTTATCCAACCCATCAAAACTGAAATATACTGTATTACAACCAGCTTTTCTAATCTTATCTACCATGCTAAAATCTTTAGACAACAAAATACCATTAGTATTTAATTGAATATGAGCAAATCCAATTTTTTTTGCATACTCAATAATATCTAGTAAATCGTCTCTCATTGTTGGCTCCCCTCCGGTAATTTGTAGCGCCTTACTAGAAACTGGCTTTTCATTCCTTACCAATTGTAATTCTTTCTTAATTTCTTCTAAGCTTGGCTCGTAAATATATCCCTCAGCTCCAGCATTAGCAAAACAATAAGAACATCTTAAATTACAACGATTAGTAACAAAAATATTAGTTAAAACAGATTGAGACTTATGATTCTTGCAAATACCACAATCAAAAGGACATCCATTAATTACTGGTTTTCCATTCTCAACCCCAGTAGAATCTATCCAATATTTTTGAAAATCAATATACTGCTTAGCATTGGTAGATATTATTGATTTAAACTCTCCATGTTTCTCGCAAAACTTAATCAGATAAACAGAGTTATTTTCAATAATTCTCTTAGCCCCTATTACATTAATTTTTCCCTCTTTAAAACATTGAGGGCAAATACTTTGTGTTTTTTCTTTCATACAACCATTATACTAAATATTTAAAAATAATCAAATATATGGTATATTGTAGTTATGAAACATAAATGCGACAATATTGTAATCCATTGCATGGATTTTAGACTGGTAGCGGAAACAAATGATTTCCTAAAAACTAACTACGGAGTTCATAATTATGACTTAATATCTGTAGCTGGCTCTAGTAAGGTTATTGCCGAGGGTAATGGAGACTATTTATTAAAACAAATTGGAATATCTCATAATCTTCACGAGTCAAAAAAAGTTATCTTAATTCACCACAGCGATTGTGGCGCTTATCAAATTAAGGATACAGAAGAAGAAAAAATAAAACAATTTGAAGATATGGAAAAATCTAAGAAAATAATACTAGATTTATTTCCTTCTATGGAAGTAGACAGTGTTTGGGTGGAGATATTACAAGATAGTATAATATTTAATAGAATATGAAAAAATTTAAAAGAATACTTTTAAAATTGTCAGGTGAGGCAATGATGGGAAATGAAAAATTTGGAATTGACCCAAATTTTATTTTTTATCTAGCCGAAGAAATTAAAAAAGCACACAAAACAGGTGTTGAAATTGTTATCGTTGTTGGTGGTGGTAATATATTTAGAGGTGTTGCTGGAAGTAAACAAGGTATTGACCGCACAACAGCTGACTATATGGGAATGTTAGCCACAATATTTAATAGTATGGCTCTACAAGATGCCCTAGAAAGAAAAGAAATACCCACAAGATTACAATTAGCTTTTGAAATAAAAGAAATTGGCGAACCATTTATCAGAAAGAGAGCTATTCGTCATCTAGAAAAAGGGAGAATTGTAATAGCTGGAGGTGGAACTGGACTACCATTTATTACTACCGATACAGCCTCGGCTATAAGAGCGCTTGAACTTAATTGTGATTCAATATTTAAAGCTACAAACGTTGATGGAGTTTATTCAAAAGATCCTAAAAAAGACCCTACCGCCAAAAAATATGAACAACTTAGCCTAGAAGAAGCTTTTAAAAGTGATGATATTACAATTATGGATAATTCAGCAATAGATTTATGCCGAACTAATAAAATAAATATTGTTGTTTTTGATATCAACAAAGAAAATAACCTTGTTAATGCAGTTTTAGGTAAAAACGTCGGAACAATTATAAGCTAATTCTTCTTATGACACTTAGTTAACATAACAACTACTTCGTTGTTATGTGTTTCTAATACGCCCCCTTCATTTTCCAAGACTATCTGATCCTTGATTGTTTTTATTGTTATTACCCCAGGAGAAATAGCTGACACTAAAGGAATGTGATTATCCATAATAGAAATATAACCGTCTTTGGTAGGAATGGTAAGAACAACCACATCTCCATTAAACACTCTTTTTTCTGGTGTTATTATCTGAGTTTTCATTTTAAAATCTCATTAATATTTCCTTTCATATAAAAATCTTCTTCTGATTTATGATCAAGCTCACCCGATATTATTTTATCAAAACCATTAATAGTTTCTTCTAATTTGACGTAAACTCCTGGTATACCCGAAAATACCTCAGCCACAGAGAACGGTTGAGATAAATACTTTTGAATCTTTCTAGCTCTAGAAACTGTAATCTTATCATCTTCAGATAATTCTTCTATTCCTAAAATCGCAATAATGTCTTGTAATTCCTTGTATCTCTGAAGTATTTTTTTAACTTCAGTTGCAACACGATAATGATTCTCACCAATAATACGAGGATTTAACAAAGATGATGTTGACTCTAATGGATCAACAGCTGGAAAAATACCCAAAGATGCAATAGCACGAGAAAGAACCAAAGAAGAATCAAGATGAGAAAAAGTAGAAACTACGGCAGGATCAGTCAAATCATCAGCAGGAACATAAATGGCTTGAACCGATGTAATAGATCCATCGCTAGTTGATGTAATTCTTTCTTGAAGAACACCTACTTCTGAAGAAAGAGTTGGTTGATAACCAGTTTGTGAAGGTATTCTTCCTAAAAGAGCTGATACCTCAGAACCAGCTAGTACGAAACGAAATATGTTATCCATAAAAAGCAAAACATCTTTCTTTTCTTTATCTCTAAAATGCTCGGCTATTGTCATCGCCGTAAAAGGAACTCTAAGCCTTACTCCAGGAGTCTCATTCATTTGACCAAAAACTAAACAAGTATTTTTAAGAGTATCGGCTTCTTTCATTTCTCTAAAAATATCATTACCCTCTCTAGATCTCTCTCCAATACCAGCGAATATTGAATAACCTTCATGGAACTTAGCAATATTAGTAATAAGCTCTTGGATTAAAACTGTTTTACCAACACCAGCACCGCCAAATAAACCAACCTTTCCTCCTTTAGGTAAGGGGCATAAAAGATCAATTGCTTTAATACCAGTTTCTAAGATTTCAATTTCTGATTTCTGCTTATCTAGAGCTGGCCCCTTTTTGTGGATAAAATCTCTTTGATCTGTTTTAATCTCTGCGCCACCATCAATTGGATTACCCAATACGTTCAGAATTCTTCCTAATGTGTTTTTACCTACAGGAACACTAATGGGACTCTTAGTATCTTCTACTTTATCTCCTCTTTTAAGTCCCTCCGTTGGTCCCATAGCTAAACATCTTACCCTATTCTCTCCAAGCCCCTGTTCAACTTCTAAAACTAAATCTTTGCTTTCTATTTTAAGAGCGCTATAAAGAGATGGTACTTGTTCGTTTTCAAACTCCACATCTATTACTGGCCCTATAATTTGCGTTATTTTTCCCATAATTTTTAATCCATTACTTCTTTAGTGGAGGAAATCTCACACACCTCAGATGTAATTTGCTCTTGTCTTGCTTTGTTATAAACTAACCTTAATTCTTCTAATAATCCCCTAGCACTATCAGAGGCACTTCTCATTGCCATCATTCTAGAAGAGTGTTCTGATGTGTTAGCTGATAAAATATATTGGTAAACTAAATATTGTGCAAAAACAGGAATAACTTCATCTAGTATCACTCTGGGAGACGGCTCTAATTTATAACGAATATCAACATCACCCTCTTCTTTTATAAACGAACTAACAATGTCAATACCTAATGGAAAAAGTTTAACTGATTTTGGTTTTTGTAAAAAAGAAGAATAAAAGTGAGTATAAATAATACGAATTTCTTGATATTTATCGTTTAAAAAAGAACTTATCAAAAAATCAGTAACATCTTTAGTATCTCTAAATCTCCAATAATCACCAACTCCAAAGAATTTATACTTGATATTTTCTCTCCTCTCATAATATCCAACCGCTTTCTTACCAATTGGTAAAATCTCAACTTCAAAATTAGCCCTTAATTTTGCAATTTCTTTATCGGCCAATTTAATAACATTAGAATTGAAAGAGCCACAAAAACCTCTATCAGATGCAACAACACAAACCAAAACATTTTTAACATTACGTTCTTCTAGAAAAATAGAGCGATTTTCTCTTAAAGAATTTTCCATATTCTTTAACATTCTCGCCATTTCTTTCGAAAAAGGAGCCGACTCTAAAAACCTCTTCTGGGTTTTCTTCATTTTAAGAGCAGAAAAAGTCTCCAAAGAGCTAGTCAACTCAGATATGTTTTTAACCGAACCTATTTTAGATTTTACTTCTTTAAGCTCCATATTTTAACTTAACTTTTTTAATTAAAGCTAAGAGATTTTCTTTGTTATCTTCGGATATTACTCCTTTTTCTCTAATCTCTTCTAATATTGAAGGGTTCTCTAATTCTACTGTTTTTAATACCGATTCTTCAAATTCTTGCATTTTTTCCATTGGAATTTCTTCAATGTTAATATTAGTAACAGCAAAAATAGTAATAACCTCTTTATCAATTGACATTGGAGATAAATCTCCTTGTCTCAAAATTTCTCTAATTCTTTTACCTCTCTCAATCGTTTTTTTTGTTTGAGGATCAAGCTCCTCACTAAACTCAGAAAATCTTTCTAACTCTTGGAATTGTGCAAGATCAAGCTTTAGTCTACCAGCAACACCTTTAGTAACTTTAAGTTGAGCCGATGAACCAACCCTAGAAACAGAAGTTCCAATATTAATAGCTGGTTTTTGCTCTTTTTTAAACAAATTAGCATCTAAAAATATTTGTCCATCAGTAATAGATATTACGTTAGTAGGAATATATCCCGATATATCGCCAGCTTGAGTTTCAATAATTGGTAAAGCTGTTAGAGAACCACCACCCTTTTCATCAGACATCATAGCTGCTCTTTCTAACAACCTTGAATGGAGATAGAAAACATCTCCCGGATAAGCTTCTCTTCCTGGAGGTCTTCTTAATATTAACGAAATTTCCCTCCAAGCCCATGCCTGCCTTGTTAAGTCGTCATAGACAACTAAAGCATCTTGTTTGTTATCTCTAAAATACTCCCCCATTGTAGCACCAGCAAAAGGAGCTAAGTAAACAAAACCTGTAGGATCATCAGGAAAAGCACAAACAACAATAGTATATTCCATTGCTCCAGCTTTTTCTAAAGTCGCAACAAGCCTTTTAATCTTGCTCTTTTTATGTCCACAAGCAACATAAATACAAGCTGGTCTATTTTTTTCATTCTTTTGGTTAATTATTGTATCAATAGCAATAGCTGTTTTGCCTAAACCTCTATCACCAATGATAAGCTCTCTTTGTCCCCTTCCAATTGGAATTAAAGCATCTATCATTTTAATTCCAGTATGTAGTGGTTTAGTAACTGGTTGTCTTTCAATTACCGAAGGACCCATTCTTTCTAATGGAAAAGCTATCTCTGATTTGATTTCTCCTTTATTGTCTAGTGGACGTCCTAAAGGATCAACCACTCTACCTAAAAGTTGTGGTCCAACCGGAATAGAAAATACTTTTTTAGTTCTCTTAGCAACAATCCCCTCTTTAATATTTTTATCATCGCCCAAAATAATAGCCCCAACCTCATATTCTTCTAAATTTAAGACTAAACCAAAAACTCCGGTCTCTTCAAATTCAATTATTTCGAAGTTTTCTACATTTTTAAGGCCAGATATTTTAACGACTCCATCTTTTACTTCAACAACTTCACCAATCTCATCTACCTCAGGAGAAAATTCTAATCCCTCTAGTTGTTTTTTAAATTGTTCTACTATATCCATTTATTTTATTTTTAAACCTGATTAAAAGATCTTTAAAAGAAGCTCTAACTAAAAGATCTTTTGTTTTTAATCTAAATCCCGCTAAAAGATTTTGATCGACCTCGTATTCTAAATCATCTATTTCGGGAAACTTTTCTTTAATCTTAACCTTTATACTATCAAAATCATGTGAAACAAAAAGTTTAGCATTTTTTTCTTTCTTTCTAATTAATTCAGCTTTTTTAATTATAGCTGGCAAATAAATCGATTTTTTACCCAAAGAAGATTTTAAATTAGAAAATATTTCATCTTGCTTTTCAGGATTATTTTCTAAAACTTGATAAAGAGCCTTAGCCCAAAAAGATATTTCTTTTTCTGTTTTCATATTTTTATCTTTGATAAGAAATCTTCAGAAATTTTTTTGCCCTTATCTTTATCAATATTCTCTTTCAAAAGCTCCTCTGTCAAAAGAATTGCGTTATCTATTATCCTTTTCTTGGTTAAATCTGCTTCTCTTTGCTTAATATCTTCTGCTTCTTTCTTAGCTTTAGCTAATATAGCCATCTTTTCATCTTCAGCATCCTTGATAATTTGATTTTTTCTTTTTTTACCCTCGCTTTGCGCTTTAGCTAAAATAGATACTCTGTCGCGTTCATTTTGCTTCTCCATATTTACCTTTATCTCTTTTAGCTTACTAAGTTTTTCATCAGCTTTTATAGTATTATCAATTCCCGCTTGTATCTTTTTTCTTCTTTGCTCTAACAAATCAAAAAAGGGCCTATACAAAAACTTCTTGAGAATAAAAAACAAAATAGCAAAATTAATTATCTGCGCTATTAAAATTTTCCAATCTATATCCATTCTATTTCTATTTTAAACTAAGCGACAAGTAAAATTATTAATGTAACCACTAATACATAAATTGCAATAGCTTCTGCGAAAGCAATTGACAAAATCATACCTGTTTGAATCTTTGAAGCAGCTTCGGGATTTCTCCCAATTGATTCTATTCCTTTAGAACCAATTAAACCAATACTAATAGCTGGTGCAATTGTACCTATACTAATAGCTAATGCTGCTACGATTAATCTTATTGTTTCTATATCCATATATTTTTTAATTATTTTTTAATATTCGACCTTTTATCCAAAAAAGGAATAATTATTTTGTAAAATTGAATTACTGTTAAAAAAAATCCAACCACTACAGAAATAATTATCGCTATTGGAAAGGTTTGTAACCTTTTATCCACCCACACACCAATAACAATTGAAACAACTAATGGAGTTGCAAGCATAAATCCAATACCTGAACCCAAAAACAAAATATCGCCCCAACCATTAGTATTCTTCTGATGTTGTGAGTGCATAAAAAACTACAATTAATGATGAAAAAATCAAAGCTTGAATTATTCCAACAAATATTTCAAGCCCTAAAAATGGTAAAGGAAAAATTAACGGAATTATTAAAGTTATAATAATCAAAAGAATTTTCCCTGCAAAAAGATTACCAAACAATCTTACACTCAATGATAACATTTTTGTAAACTCACCTAATAATTCTAATATTCCTGCAAAAAACATTATTGGATTTTCAAGATTAATAAATTTTTTAGAATAATTAATTAGCCCTAAACTGTTAATCGCGGAAAGATGTATTGCTCCAATAGAGAATATTGCCAAAGCTAACGTAAAATGTAAATCTGAACTTGGAGATCTTAAAAAATTAAAAACACCAACGCCGGGAACAACTTCTAATAGATTATTAATTAATATGAATATAAAAAGGGTTGCAGCTAATGGAAAAACGTCTTTCGTTTTTTCTTTACTGCCACCCATACTTTCAAATAAGTTGAATAATGATTCTAATATAAACTCACAAAAGTTTTGGATTTTATTAGGAATCATTTCTTTCTTTCTAAATCCAAATAAAAAAAATCCTAAAAAGACAAGGGAACAAAAAACTGCCAATATTAACGTATTAGTAACCGCTAAACCTAAAATATTAAAATATGGCTCACCAAAAAGCTCTGCGTGTATTTGCATTTTCGTAATTCCTAAAACAAGACCATTCTACTTAAAATTTAAAATAAGTCAAATAAAAGGGGCAAAAGACCCCTCAAAGACGAACCAAAGTGCATTATCTTTGGCAACATACTTATTCTAACATCTTAGTACATATTTTATAAACTTCGGCATTATTAAATAGTTTAAATGGAACTTTAATTGCTACCTCACTTCCTTTAGTCGCCTTTTTAATCTTTTTACCCTCTATTTCCATTTCTGTTATTTCAAAATCTTTTACACCCAATTTGTTATGAATAAACATAACATTATCTCCTATTTTTAGTTCTTTTTTAATATTTAAAATTGCAACTGATATTTTTGGATAAATATGAACTACGTTTCCTAAAAATTCTTTATGAACAGTAGCAGCCGAATGTTCTACTTCAGAAAAGTCTTTAGGAGTTGGCTTCCCTAAATAAAAACCAGAGGAAAATCCTCGATTATAAACAGAGTCAAGCTTTTTCATAGATTCTTTAATGTTTGGCTTACCATCTATTGCATGTCGATAAACTTTAACTACTGTGTTAACGTATCTTGGATCTCTATTTCTTCCCTCTATTTTAAAAGATTTTATTCCAATCTTTTTCAAATCTTCCATAAACGGTAAAACACATAAATCTTTGGCTGACATTACCCGATTATTATCAAGCTTTAGCTCATTTCCAGTTGAATCATCTTTAATGGTATAAGATCTTCTACAAGGATGTAGGCATTCTCCCCTATTGGCTGATTTATTAAATAAAAATTGACTAGTAAAACATCTACCAGAAATAGAAACACACATCGCTCCATGAACAAAAACCTCTAAATCTATTTTAACTTTGCTAATTTCTTTAATTTGTTTCAAATTTAATTCTCTAGCTAACACTATTCTCTTAGCTCCAAGATTCTTATAAAACCTAGCTGCCTCACTGTTAGCTACCGATGCTTGAGTAGATATAAAAAAAGGAATCTTGTATTTTCTACACAAATTAATTACTGCAAAATCCCAGCAAATAACAGCATCTACCTTACCCTTTATTTTTTTTAACAAATTATCTAGCTTCTTAATCTCAGTATCATAAACTATTGTATTTAGAGTAACATATATTTTGGGTTTTCTTGGATAAGAATTACAAATAACCCTGATTTTGTCTAAATCAAATACTTTAAAATTTCTTTTTCCAGCTCTCATCGAAAGAAAATCTAGTCCAATATATATTGCATCGGCACCAGACTCACAAGCAGCCACCAAAGCAGGATAACTTCCTGCTGGAGCCATTAGTTCAAATTTATTTTCCATTAACTTCGATTTGAATGATACTATTATTTATCGTAAACTCTTTTGCAATATTATTCACACCTCTCTTAATTTCTTTCGCTAAAACACTTTTAGACAAATCGCTCTTAAACTCTTCTATGGTATTATTAATCAATTTATCATCTGTTTCCCAAGAAACAACTACCATATCGTTAATTGTTAGACCCATATTCTTTCTAATTGAATTTATTGTTCTGATTAATTCTCGCTTAATCCCCTCTTTTAGTAATTCTTCTGACAATTCAACCCCAAGCTCATTATCACCAAAGCGTAATTCTAAAATATTAAGCTCTTCTTTGATAATATCAACATATTCAGAATTAATTGTATTAACTAAATCAGTAGAATAATATGGCAATGGTTGACGAATTTTTATCCCAGCATCGGCCCTTTTAGAAAGACCAGCTTCTACAATTTTTCTTGCTAATTTCATTTGCTCAATAATATCTTGATCATAGTCTTCGGAATCAGGCCATTTCTCTAAATGAACAGACTTATCTTGATTTTGAAAATTATACCCCGATACTTTTTGCCAAATTTGCTCTGATATAAAAGGCATAAACGGAGCCATAACCTTAGACAAACCAATCAAAACATCTTTCATTGTTTTTAGGGCCATTTCGTCATTATTTCTAAATCTATCTCTAGATCTTCTTAAATACCATGTCGAAAAATCGTTAATAAATTCAGTTATTGGACGAACTGAATTAGGAATATCATAATGATCCATACTAAAAGCCACTTCTTTTATTAATTGATTTAATCGAGCAACAATCCACTTGTCTAGTATATTTTGAGAAACTTCTTGACTGCTAATATCCTTGGCATACATTTCATAAAAACTATAAATATTCCAAAGAACAACAATGTTTTTTCGGTAAACATCTTTAACCTCGTCTTCACTAAAAAACAAATTTTCTGCATGCATCAAAGATGAACCCATAAGATAAGCCCTTAGAGCATCAGCCCCAAAATTATCAATTACTTTATTAGGATCAGGAAAGTTCTTTTTTGACTTGCTCATCTTCTCCCCTTTCTCGTTCAGAATAACACCCGTAGTAACTACATTCTCAAAACTATTCTTACCAAATAGTGCCGTAGAAATTACATGCATCACATAAAACCAAGCTCGTGTTTGAGATATGTATTCGCTAATATATTGAGCAGGAAAATTACTCTCAAACTTTTGAACATTTTCAAATGGATAATGCATTTGAGCAAAAGGCATAGAACCTGACTCTACCCAACAATCAAAAACTTCAGTAATTCTTTTCATTTGACCACCACATTTTTCGCACTTCCAAGAAAAACCATCAATACTATGATTATGAATGTCTTTAATTTCCTCTATGCCACTCTTTTCTTTCAATTCTGAAATACTACCAACAACATCAATATTTTCACAACCATCACATTTCCAAATAGGTATTGGTGTCGCAAAATATCTATTACGAGAAATATTCCAGTCAGGAGCTTGTTCAATTCCTTTAGCAAATCGACCTTCTTTTAAGTGTTCGGGATACCAATTAATATTTTTGTTGTTTTCGAGCATCTGATTTCTAATTTTAGAAATATTTAAAAACCAGGCAGGAACAGCTCGATAAAACAATTTAGTATCGCATCGATGACAATGTGGATACGAGTGTTTAACTCTTACCTTTAAAAAAACCAAATCATCTAACTTTTTAATAATCTCACCATTGGCTTTTTCAAAATATATTCCAGTATCTTTGAAATAACCCTTATCATCTAGAACAGATACAACAGGAAGATTAAACTTTTGACCGATAATATAGTCGTCTTCACCATAAGCTGGTGCAATATGAACAATACCTGTGCCATCTTCGGTATTTACAAAATCAGCTGGAATAACACTAAACTCATCATCAGAGAATAACGATTTGTATTTCAAACCCACCAAAGAACTTCCCTTAAATTCTTTGATAACATTACCATCTTGGATAATGCTTGCTAAACGATCCCTGGCCAAAACATATTTTAAGCCATCTTTTTCAACCAAAACATAATCTATATTTTCATTAACCGCTAAAGCAGTATTGGCAGGTAGTGTCCATGGGGTTGTTGTCCAAGCTAGAATGTAAAAATCTTTATCTATAATTTTAAACTTAACATATATTGTATCATCTTCTATTTCTCTATAACTATTATCCATTGCTACTTCAAAGTTTGATATCGGAGTTTCACAACGTGGACAGTAAAGCAACACTTTCTTTCCTTCGTATATCAAATCTTTATTCCACAACTCTTTAAATCCCCACCAGACCGACTCCATATAATTCAAATCCATGGTTTTGTAGGAATTTTTAAAATCAACCCATCGGCCAATCCGCCTTATTGTAGCGTCCCAAATATCAGCATAATCTAAAACTTTAGAATAACATGCCCGATTAAACTTTTCTATTCCTAATTCTTCAATTTGATTTTTACTATTAATACCTAAATCTTTTTCAATTATATTTTCTATTGGCAAACCATGACAATCCCAACCCCAACGACGTTCTACTCGATAACCCCGCATTGTCCAATATCTTGGAACTACATCTTTAGCTATACTAGATAATAAATGACCATAATGAGGCTCACCTGTTCCAAAAGGAGGCCCATCATAAAAAGTATAATTTCCATTGGGATTTTCTTTTGAAACGGATTTTTCAAAAGTATTACTTTTATCCCAAAAATCTAAAACTTCTTTTTCTAAACTATCAAATTTATTTGTATTATTTTCCATATTCTGAATTCTAACAAATACGACCCTTTAAATCAAGGATAATATATGCTAAACACCCCCCCATAATTGCAGTTAACAATTGAGTCCAGCCAAACATAATACTTAAAAGATCAGATTTTACTAAAAATGTTACAACAAAGTGGCTTATAATAAATAAAAATGTAAATTTTGATAAACTAGCTAGTAAAATTCCGAATACTTTGTTTTTAATTTTATCAAAAACAACAACTAGTATTATATTACTAACAATAATATACGGGATAATTGGAGCTAAAATAATGGGTAATAACCCAGTAACAACAGCTATTATACTAGGAATTATACTAAGAACAAAACCAGCCCTTAATCCAATAGTGGCAACCGCAACAAAAAGTGTTGCATTAACAATTGTTCCGGTAATTAGTTGATTGCCAATTAATGGAGCGAATAATACGACTGCAAAAAATAATGTTAAATAATGAATATTTGTTTTTGCTATAGCTATCATATTGTTTCTCTTGAATTTTTTAATTTATAAATACTACTCTTTCCTCTTTTATTATAAGTTGTATGAAAAATCTCTTTGGGATTTTTAATCTTACTATATATTTCTTTAATTATCGGATTATTATGAGCCCCACGAACATCTTTATTATTATCAATGCTATACAATCCCTCCGACCTCTTTTTGATTATACTTTTATTACTTGGTAGTGGTTGACCTCCCCCACCAACACAACCACCAGGACAAGCCATTACTTCTATAGCATCGTACCTACTAGAATTTTCTAAAACCTTTATAGCATTATCAATACCACTTACAACACACACTCTAATTAAATGATTGCCTACTTTTATTTCTTTTTCTTTAATTCCATCCATGCCCCTAATATCTTTAATATCTTCTATATTAATTTCTCTACCAGTAATTTTAAAATGAGCTGTTCTTAGAGCCGATTCAAAAACACCACCACTAGAACCATATATCACACCAGCGCCACTAGCAAGACCCAAAAAACTATCTGTTTCTTTCCCTTTAATTTTTTCCAAATCAATTTTCTGCTTTTTGAATAGTCTTAACAATTCTCTTGTTGTTAAAACCATATCTACTGCCCCCTTTAACTCTTCTCTTTTAATTTCGGACTTCTTAGCAATACAAGGCATTATCGAGACAACAAAAGCATCTTTATTCCAACACTTTTTAACAATTTCTCCCAATATTATCTGAGGGGATTTAACACTACATAAATTCGGAATAAATTGAGGATAATTTTCTTCTACAAATTTAACCCAAGCAGGACAACAAGATGTAAGAGCTGGAAGCCTTGTTTTACTATTTAATCTTTCTATTAACTCATCGGACTCTTCCATTGTTGTAAAATCAGCTCCAACTGCAGTATCAAAAACATAATCAAAACCAACTTCTTTTAATGCCGCTACTAATTTATTAGTGGCAATACTCCCCTCTTCAATACTAGTGCGAATTGCTGGAGCAAACTGAGCAACTGTAATTCGGTTTTTATCTTTTAAAATATTCTCTAACGACTCAAATTCACCGACACCTTCAATTGTTCCAGCGGGACAATGAAGTATACATTGGCCACAATTAATACAATCTACATCCTCAGACAACTTTATTTTACCTCGCTCGTTTAATTTTAAAAATCCCGTGGGACACACATCAATACAATTACCACAACCAATACACTTGGTTTGATCAAAAACGATAGAATCAACCTGAAATATTTCGTCTTGATCGTTTCTTTTAGAAACTAAATTTAAATCAAACTTCTTAGCTAGACTAAGCAATTTACAATTTTGGAACCAAACACAATCATCACATTCTAGTAGATGGCTGTTTATAATCTTTTCTAAATTACTTTTTCTTATATTAAACAACTCTTCAGAGTCAGTTATAATATCCATTCCATTTTCTAAATAAACACTACAAGCATACTCTATTTTGCCATTAATAATTACCGTGCAAAGGCCACAATGATTTTTAGTTTTGACATCTCTATGATAGCAAAAAGAAGGAATATTAATTCCTTGTTCTTTGGCAAAATTCAAAACAGTTATTTCACTGTTTACGCAATAATCTTTCCCGTTTATCTTTATACTCTTCATGTAGGGTATAATATCACAAAAACTAGTCCGAAATCAATGGAACAAACGCAAATCCAGGATATTCTTCAATATTTTTGTTTTTATACTTGATAATAGAGTTTTTGACTGGACAAACTATTATTCCATCTTCTTTTAGCTGACTGATCAATTCTTTTGGAAATTCTTTAGCCGAAGCGCTAACCAAAATCCTATCAAACGGAGCTTTGGTTTTTAGACCTAACTCAGACGAAGCATTAAATATTTTAATATTATCAATATCTTTTAATAATTTTTTGGATCTATCAACTAATTCAGGAACAATCTCAACTCCATAAATATCTAAATTATCCGCTGCTTGACTCAATAGCGCTAGAACATAACCAGAACCAGAACCAATTTCTAATATCTTTTGGTTGCTGTTTATTTCTAATAATCCAAGCATAAATGCAATAGTTGAAGGTTGTGAAATTGTTTGCCCATATCCAATAGGTAAAGCTATGTCTTCATAAGCCAAAGATTCATATTCTTTAGGGACAAACTTCTTCCTGTCTATTTTGTTTTTCATAATTTAATAAATATTCCTTTTCTTTAATTGGATACATTGTTAGTTCTTTAATCTTTTCAATACTAACCCACTGAGGGTCATACAACTGATTAAGATCCTTATTATTTGCCTCTCCGCTGTTTTCGTCTAACTTTGCCTCTCCAGATAAATAATTACACAAAAATACTACATGTTGATCTCCTTTATCGTCTACAAAATCTAATACTTTTTCTTTAACTGTTGCCTCAATTGATGTTTCTTCTTTCAATTCTCTTAGTGTGGCACCTTCTAGTGTTTCACCATCTTCTAGTCCCCCACCCGGCAAAACCCAATACTCGTTACCATTATTAACACGATGCATCATCAAAATACAATCATTTTTTATAACCAAAGCTGTGGCTCTTGTTCTTGGCATATTATATCGTTTTAGCTATCACTACTTGAAATTATAGCATTTATCTACTATTCAATCAATTATAAATAAAAAACGACGGTTCCAAATACTCTCCCGTCAAAACCACAAACTAAGTTCACAGTATTCTTAACAATTTTGCCTGTATTGATTATATCCTCCACAATCAACACACTCTTCTAGTCACAATTTTACATATTCACGCTTAAAGATAAAACTATCTTTCTTTTAACCATTTAGCAAATTTTCCCCAAACTAAATTATCTTTTTTAGCAAACCAACTTTTTTCTGCTTTTTTCTCAGCTATTGATTTTCCAGATTTAGAAAAAGAAACAACCGAATCTAGAGAATTATCAGAATAACCACTATATGGTTTTTCCAAAAAGCGTCCAATGCTTTCTTGACTAAATTCTTTTAAATTGTCTTCATCAATATATACAACTGTAGATTTTAAAATAATAGTTCTGTCTTTTTTGTTTTTCATTAAGGATATGAAATCTTCGGGGCTAAACCACTCATTAACATATCGCATATATGGTCCAGGAAAACCATTTAACGATGGAATCATCCAACAAGAATCATGAACAAATAGTGGCTCTTTAATTTTATCCCAAGCATATTTTGCTTTTAATCTTGCTATAACTAAAGAATCAGAATCTTGAACTTCGTGTATTTCTATTTTTGTCTGAACTATATCTATACCCTCGCTCTCAAAAATACCTTTTGCATATTCAAACTTTGATAAATTTCCGGTAATAAAATGTATTTTATTAACATTCATTTTTTCTATTTAACTAAATAATACAAAATCTATTAATCCAAAACCTCATCTAATATATCTGAGACCTACTTGTTGTTGATGTAATACCTAACTTGGTTCTATCTACTACCTTCTTTAAATTGAATATATAATTTTATTCAAAAAAGCAACAAAAAAGATATCAAAAAACAAATAAATCTTATTCTCAAAAAACACTATTATTTACTTTTGTTATATTTATCGTTTTAAAAAACGTTTCTTAGACATAAAACTCACCTCTTTTTCGCTAAATCCAAAATGGTGAGCTATTTCATGCCAAACCGTTTCCTTTACAATTTTTCTAATATCATCGTCGTCTTTTGCCATTTGTTCTATAGGGTTTTTAAATATCGTTATTTTATCAGGAAGAATAAAACAATAAGAACATCTTTCGTTTTTAGGCACACCTTCATATAGCCCAAGCACATCACCTCTACCCTTTAATCTCTTAACCTGAAAAGAGCTTGGCTTTTCCTCTATACAAATCTCAACATTTTCCATATTCTTTAATATTCTTTGAGGAATATCTTTTATACTTTCTTCTACAATTCCTCTAAATTCTTTTTCTTTCATAATTCTCTTTTATTTCCCTG
>MWBX01000008.1 GCA_002069755.1 Parcubacteria group bacterium ADurb.Bin247 | reverse complement strand
AAAAGAAGCAAAATATTTTCATTTTTCTCATTAAGTTGTTTTTTATTCTCGCAATTTTACCCCTCTATTTATTGATTTATATTCTTAAACCTCTTGAGATTGTTAAAAGGTTGAGGCACGGCGGGCTCAAAGGATTATTAAAATCAGTTCGTTTGAAACCAATTTTGGGCAAAGCAGTTGCTTTGGTCTTAGTTGGAGTTATTATCTTTCCTATTTGGATTGGCGGGTATGCGATAGCAATTTATTTACCTGCTTTATTTTTTGGTTTTACCACTTTTCCCACGTCTGTCAATGGTTATTCTATGTTACCGACAATATCCGATGCGGAAATGATAGAAACTTACAGCTTTAATAGGGTATTGGCTATTTTTAAAAAACCGCAGAGGGGCGATTTGGTTGTCTTTAAATCTGGGAAAACGATCGAAAACGGGCAATTGGTTAATTATTTAAAAAGAATAATTGCTGTTTCTGGTGACGAAATTCTGATCGAAAACGGCTTTGTTTTTGTAAATGGTCAAGCATTAGATGAGCCTTATACCATGAAACCTCGTTCCACTTTTGGCGGGACTTTTTTGGAAGAGTGTAAGACTCTTAAGGTTCCCGAGGGATATGTTTTTGTTTTAGGTGATAATAGAAAGAGGTCAGAAGACTCAAGAAGCATAGGTCTTATTGCTCTTGACGAGATTAATTATATTTTGCCTTTTGGAAAGCAGGATAAATATAAAGATCGCTGGAGAGATACTTCAAGAGATAAAGAATTAGTAAACTTGCCGTCATTTGACTTTAATATTTATTACGAGCAACTAAACAAAGTAAGGCAAGAGAAGGGATTTAACCCTCTTAAAAAGAACGAGAAGTTAGAGGAAGCAGCAAAAAAAAGAGCGAAGGCAATTATCGAGTTTAATGAATTAAATGTAGAACCTGTAAAGAGCAAATATCCTTTCGAAAAGGCCCTAAGAGAAGTTGGCTACTTTAATATTGTAACGGGGGAAATAGTCGGTGTGGGCTATTTTGAAGAGGAAGAGCTTATTAATTACTGGTTGGAGTTTGAAACAAAAGAAACAATATTAAATAGAGATTATCAAGAAACAGGAATAGCGGCAGTGGTAGGTAAAATAAATGGCTGCGAGACGCAGGTGATAGTTCAAGAATTTGGGGGTTATGTGCCACCTAATTATAAACGAGCAGATATTGAAGGATGGAAAAACAATTTGTCAAGACTCAAAGAAGTTCAACCAAGTTGGGCGAGATTAAAAGAGTACAAAGAATTTTATGAAAAGAACAAACAAGATGTTGATAGAATCAATGAGATTATTTCTACAAGAATTGCCAACATTTCAACTATCGTGGCTAAAATGGAAGCGAACCAGTGGTTAAGTGCTACCGAACAAAAAATGATAGACCAAGATAAGCTTTTGTATGACGAGCAGGAAGCAATAGCGACAAGGTTAAATAGTCGCTAAGGTTGGCTTAGGTTGGTCTAACCCCAAATTTTCAAAAGCAATTTTGAGGTCGCTAAGGGTTATGCTAAACTCTAGTTGTTTGTTGATGAACAAGTCCTTTAGGGGGAGAGAAAAGACAGACGTTATTATAAAGAAGACATAATGAAATTAGTTAATAGCAGAAGTAAGCCGTAACTTTAACAATTTGGTTGTCTAAACCTTGTATGAGGCATGGCATAAAAACCGTTTAGAGTAGTAAGCTCCTCGTCAGAGCACTCTGAACGGTCATTGTCCGAAAGGGCTACGGGTAGCGAAAGCTATCGCTAACGGGAAGCTTTGTGTTTCTGGCCAGTAAAAGTTAATCAGAGAAAATAGATTAAAACTATAAAAATTAAAATGAGTACGAGACCGCTTTGTATAATTTCTGGTATCCTTCTTTTGCTTGCCATTCCTTCTGGGTGGTGGCCTTATGGCTACTATATTTTCCTTAGGTGGGTAATTTTTGTTTCCTCAATTATTAATGCTTTGGGGTTTCATAAATCTAAACTCACCGCTTGGGCATTTATTTTTGGAGCAATAGCTTTCTTGTTTAATCCATTTTTCCCTATTTATTTAAATAAGTCTAGTTGGGTTGCAATAGACTTTATAACAGCAACGCTTTTCTTTTTATCAGCTTATTCTATCAGGCAGAAAAATGAGCGGGTGTAAATATAATTTTCAAGACCAACAAGTAGAAGCTTGGATGTTTCGTGTTCCTCACGAATATTTTGCACTTTTTATAACACTACTTATCCTTTTTGCCATAAGTTTTTTTCTCTATACATTTAACATTTATATATTTTTGCTTTTCCTTTTTGGAGTAGTGATTTATATACAACTGCAACAGGCTCAATTTTTAGGTAACGCTGTCAGGGTCCATAAAAATCAATATTTAAACATATATGATACATTCAAAGATCAAGCAGTGAGATTAGGTATTTCGAAAGCCTCCTTATATATAATTCAAGACCCCTATCTTCAAGCGTTTACACTTGGGATAACAAGTTGTACAGTAGTTTTAACCTCGGCACTTGTAGAGCAGCTCAATCAGGAGGAACTAAATTTTATTATTGCGCATGAGCTAGGGCATTACAAGGCTGGGCATACTAAACTGTCCACTTTATTTATCCCACTGGGAAGCAACAATGTCCTAAGCAATTTGGTTTTTGGTCTCTGGAATAGAAAAGCAGAGTACTCTTGCGATAGGTGTGGGATAATACTTACAAAAGATATAGACAGTGCTATCTCTGCCTTAATCAAGCTGGCCGTTGGAGAGAAGCTCTATAAGCGGCTAGACATAAAAGGTTATGTAGCACAAATTAAAACAGCAGAAAGAAGTTCCGTAAAGATCAGTGAATTGTTAGTAAGTCATCCTTTGATTACTAATAGAATTAAGAGCTTAATGCTGTTTTGGAAAGAAAACTTTGTAGCAAAAACATAATAAGTAAAAATGAGTATGAAAATTAAATGTCCTCAATGTTGTTTTGAAAACCTAAAAGGAAGTAGGTTCTGCCAAGAATGTGGATACGATTTCAAAAATCTTAAAGAAAAAGAAACCAAAGACGAGGAAGCAAAATCTCTCCATAAAGAAATCGAAAAAATCGACGATGTGATTTTTCAACCCAAAAAGAAAGGAATTTCCTTCAAAAACATACTTATTGGAACTTTTGTTTTAGGAGTTTTGGGATTTGTAGGATTATTATTTTTTCTATCAAGTTCTCCCGCAAATGATTCCACCCTAGACCCCACAACCACTGCTGAAAACTCAACAACGTTCCCCATAAGTTATCTAAATATAACAGACTATAAAATTATTTATGATGATTATGGAGAGAGTTATTTTGTGGGAACTCTGAAAAACGCTTATTCAAAAGCTGTTCGCAACGTAAGAGTAAGACTAGATTTTTACCACGATAAAGCTTTGACACAGCTTTTTGATACTCGCAAAGTAGTTATCGAGAATGGCGCTGAAGCTAATGGCGCATTTAGTTTTGAGAAACCCTTATACTTTTACCCACAAGATCAATATTGGTGGATTTGGAAAATCGAAGGCGCCGATTATGATTTGTAACAACTGTAAAAAAACAATTGAAGATGATAGTAAATTCTGTCAATTCTGTGGGAGCAAGATCGAGCCAAACCACGGAGCAGAAGGAAACACACTTTGGCAGGTGTTTGTTGAGTTGTCTTTCGAAACAGATAAGGAGAGGCGTCAAAAGAATAGACAAATGATCCCTTCTTCAATTAGGGAGATAATAAAGAGGCTCTCTACAAATCTATTTGACTCTCTTAAAGAAGAGAACGAATTGATTTTGGATTTACCCTATGCAATATTGGAGGATATTAGAAATTCATATTACTTTCTAGCAGAGGATGGTTTTTGGGTTTATCTAGCAAAACGTAGGGTTAGTGGTCATAAATCTCATGAGTTAATTGATAAGGATGTTGAAAAACTTATTAAAGAATGGGATAAGACATTCGTAAAAGACAAAGAGGAGGGTAAAAAAATGGTTGGTGAAGAGATTTTAGAGACAATTATTGCTAGTCGGGATATTCAAGTAAACCACCTTTTAGAAAATCATGAAGAAATCAAAAAATTACCTGCTAAAGTAATCGAAAAAATGAAAGGAGATCTAATTTTAATGCCTTATTGGGTTTATGGTTGCTGTGTATTAAGCGAAAGGAGGGAAAAATAAACAATGTTTTGTAAACACTGCGGGAAAGAAATTCCAGAAAATAGTAAATTCTGTAGATATTGCGGTAATCAATTATTAAGCTCGTATAAGATACATGCCGTAATAGAAGAAAGCATAAATAAGAACAGATTGGAAAAATTAGAATATGCAGGTTTTTGGATCAGATTGGGTGCGTATGCTATTGATGTGCTAGGAATAATGGTTAGTATGTTATTAATAGGAGTTGCCCTAAGTTTTCTATTTGGAGAGGGTGTGTGGGGGTGGCCTGAGTTTATTTGGGGTTATCTTTCTTACGTGGCATATAACACCTTTACTTTATCCATCTGGTCAACGACTTTTGGCAAATATATGTATGGACTAAAAGTAGTTACTGAAACTAATAAGCCGTTAGACTTTGGAACTGCCTTGAAACGTTCGTTTTTGCAACCACTATCCACATTTTTCTTTGGGGTTGGATATTGGAATATGAATAAAAACAATAAAAAACAGGCTTGGCATGATACTAAG
>MWBX01000007.1 GCA_002069755.1 Parcubacteria group bacterium ADurb.Bin247 | reverse complement strand
TTATTCCCGTTACCCAGCTGGGCATTCATAATAGATACCCAGCACTCAGCATATTGAATAACCCTTGATGCACAAGGGTCATCCATGTGCCGTACTTTTATATCGCTCCACTCTGGAGCGAAGCCAATATTTTGCGCATTCAAACTTCTACACCTTGTTGTAAAAATACAACATTTCTACGATAATACAAAAAAGTAATTCTGGCAAGGTATTGACAATTTTTTAAAAAGTGATAACCTTAGGACAATAATTCTATATGTGAAACCTTTGTGGTTTTTCATAGAAGGAAAAGAGCTCGAGAAATCGGGTTCTTTTCTGTTATGTATTGAAAAAAAGAGTTAACTCTGATAACCTGACTACATAGCCCGGGTGGCGGAATTGGCTTACGCGTACGACTCAAAATCGTATAGGAATAATCCTGTGTGGGTTCGAGTCCCACCCCGGGCACTATGGAAGAGTTAAACAAATATATTAAAAGTCAATTAAGTTCTGGTGTTGATAAAGAAATTATTAAGACAAAGCTTGTTGGCGCTGGCTGGGATTCAAAAACAATAGATTTTGCAATTAATAGTTGTCTTGGTGTTAAAGCTTCAAAGAAAAAGATTCTTCTTGGGGTTTTTGTAATTTTATTTGTTTTAATTGGTGTTGGGGGAGTATATGGATATTTCTTCTATACTAAATCACCAAAAGTAATAGTGCTAAAGGCTATTCAAAACATGCAAGAAACTCAATCTTTTAATCATACTGGAGGATTTTTAATTGATTTTAAGGCTGAGAGTGATTTCTTGGGCTCAATTGACGAAAATCTCTTGATTAATTTTGATGGAAGTATTGACAAAGTCAACAATAGTAACGAAGTTAGTTTTACTATTAGGGGGAATCCAGCAATAGAAGGCATCGGGATTACTATAAAAGCAATTGACAATTTTGTTTATGCTAGGATAAACAATGCTCCTGACATTATATTAACTGAGGCGCCGTTTTTGATTGATCAGTGGCTAGGTATAGATATTAGCGAAGCAATGAGTATGGCAGAAATTGATTGGCCCGAAATATCTGAAGCCGAGTTAATAAATTTATTTTTAGAACATCAAGATAAATTTTTAATTATAACTGAGTCTCCACTAACTAACTCTGATTTGTATGTCTATAATATTAGTATTGATAGGGTAGCATTTATGGATTTTATTAAAGAAGCCGAATCTTTGCTTGGAGAAGATTTTGATTATTACGAATTTGAAAATTTACTAAAGTCAATTGAAGATATTAGTTTTGATGTTTGGATTAATAAAGACAGTTTGATGTTTAGTAAGATTGAATTTAGCAATGAATTTAAAGATGATATTAGAAAGCTGAAATTATTCTTGTCTATTAATTTTGATAAGTATAATAGTATTGATCCAATAACTATTCCTCAAAATTTTAAAACAGTAGAAGATATTATGATGGATTCTTTTCTATACGAGCAAGATACATTTGAGATTTTGAAAGAAACATGATTTGACATAAAATTAAATATTTTGTATATTAATACCGACCTAACTAGTCGGTATTATGAAAATATCTAAGAAGTCTCAATACGGTTTGCGTGCCATGATACATCTTGCCCAGAAAGATGGCTCTTTTTGTTCTCTAAAAGAAATATCCGAAAAAGAATTAATCCCTTTTAATTATTTAGAAAAGATATGTTCTCAAATGGAAAAAGGTGGATTGTTAAAGTCTAGGAAAGGAGTTTATGGAGGTTATACTTTAGCTAAAAAACATGAAGACATTACAGTTGGTGAGCTTTTTAGGTGTTTAGGCGAAAGGATGTTACTAGTTGATTGTATTGACGGAATCTGTGCTCAAAAGAAGCATTGTAAGTCTATTAATGCTTGGGAGAAAATACAAAAATCATTAGAAAAAACAATAAATTCAATTACTTTAATTAGTTTAATAAAATGAAGAAAATATATCTTGATTATGCCGCCACAACACCAGTTGACCCTAGAGTACTAGAGGCTATGATGCCGTATTTTTGCGATAATTTTGGAAACACAATGTCGCTTCATAGTTTTGGTCAAAAGGCACAAATGGTGCTAGACGAAAGTAGAAAAACGGTTGCCAATTTTATTGGTGCTAAACCAGAAGAAATCATATTTACAAGTTCTGCGACTGAGAGTAATAATTTTGCTCTAAAAGGAATTGCCTTTGCTAATGAAAAAAAAGGTAACCATATCATAATATCGGCTATTGAGCATGCTTGTATTATGGAGAGCGCTAAGTGGCTAGGGGGTAGAGGTTTTAAAATAACTTATGTTCCAGTAGACAGATTTGGTGTTGTGAATGTTGATGATGTTTCAAAAGCAATAACTAAAGAAACAATATTAATTTCAGTAATGCATGTAAATAATGAGTTGGGTTCAATCCAGCCAATAGCTGAAATCGGTCAAATAGCCAAGGAAAACAATATATATTTTCATAGTGATTGCGCCCAGAGCTTGGGTAAAATTCCAGTCAATGTTAACGATTTAAATGTTGATTTGTTAACTGCTAGTGGTCATAAAATATATGGGCCAAAAGGTATTGGAATTCTTTTTGTTAAGAGAGGAGTTAAAATAGAGCCATTGCTAAATGGTGGTGGTCAAGAGTTGGGTTTAAGGTCATCAACATCTAATGTTGCCGGTGCAGTTGGTTTTGCCAAAGCTTTAGAATTGTTTAATCAAGAAGAAAAGATAGCAGAATTAAGAGAATATTTGTGTTCAGGTGTTTTATCAATTCCGGGATCTCGTCTGAATAGTCCCAAGACGGGAGTTCCAGGAATACTTAATTTTTCTTTTTCCGGAGTTGAGGGTGAAGCCATTACAATGCGCCTAGATATGGATGGTATAGCGGTATCTACTGGGTCGGCTTGTTCTTCTAACAAACTCACTGCTAGTCATGTTCTTTTAGCCACTGGAATGAAGCCAGAAGAGGCTCATGGCTCTTTGAGGGTTTCTATTGGTAGATGGACTACCAAGGAAGATATTGACTATTTTATAGAATCTTTATTTAAAAATATTAATCAATTAAGAGAGATATCTCCATTTAAAAATGTATAGCAAAAAAGTAATAGAATATTTTAATCATCCTAAAAATATGGGCAAGATAGATTGTCCCGATGGGGTGGGTAAGGTTGGTAACATTATTTGTGGTGATGTGATGCATTTATATATTAAAGTTGATAAAAACGATGTTATTGAAGATATCAAATACGAAACATTTGGATGCGTTGCAGCTATTAGTAGTAGTAGTATGATAACTGAAATGGTAAAAGGCAAAACAATTGTTGAAGCTCTTAAAATTGAAAAAAATAGTATTATTGATTCTCTAGAGGGGTTACCCAAGGCCAAAATACACTGTTCAGTCTTAGCGATAGATGCTCTATCAGAAAGTATATATGATTATTTGAAGAAAAATAAAAGAGATATTCCTGACTTTTTAGAAAAAAGACATAAGATTATCGTTAAAAATTCAAGATAATTGACATAATTCACGTTTATTTGATAGTAATGGTTAACAACAAGAAAGTTTTAGTAGCTATGTCTGGCGGCGTAGATAGTTCTGTAGCCGCACAACTGCTTTTAAAGCAATGTTTTTTTGTTGCAGGTGCTTTTATGGAATTATGGCCATCGGTTAAAAAAGACAATGCGCTAAAGGTAGCTAAAAAGCTAAAAATACCTTTTTATACTTTTAATTTTAAAAAAGAATTTAAAAAAGAAATTGTAGATTATTCTTTGAAAGAAATTAAAAGAGGGGTAACTCCTAATCCTTGTGTGGTTTGCAATAAAAAGATTAAATTTGGTCTTTTTTTAAAAAAAGCGAAAGAACTTGGGTTTGATTTTGTTGCTACGGGGCATTATGCTAAATCTGAAAATGGAATTATTAAAAGGAATAAAAGTTCAAAAGATCAAAGTTATTTCCTTTGGCAGTTAAAACAACCAGAAATTAAGAAAATTATCTTTCCTTTAGCTGATTTATCAAAAGAACAAGTAGAAAAGATGGCGGTTTTTCGCGCTAAAGAATCTATGGATATATGTTTTGCTAGTAATAAATATCTTAAACGAAAAGTTGGCGATATTAAAGATATGAGTGGTGATATTTTAGGTCATCACAATGGAGCATTTAATTATACTATTGGTCAGAGAAAAGGCCTCAATCTTTCTGGTGGTCCATATTTTGTTGTTAGTAAGGATATTAAGAAAAACATATTAGTTGTGACTAAAAATGAGAAAGATTTATATAAAAAAGAGGTGAAATTAAAAAACATTAATTGGGTTTCTCAAAAAAAAGAATTTGTTGATGTTCAAATAAGATTTAATCAAAAGCCAGTGAAAGCAAGAGTAGTAGG
>MWBX01000006.1 GCA_002069755.1 Parcubacteria group bacterium ADurb.Bin247 | reverse complement strand
TGTCTGTTTTGTCTGTTTTCTTTTTGTCTGTTTTGTCTGTTTTCTTTTTGACATAAGGTTTTATTTGAAAATAAGGATATTTATTAAATTGCTTTTTATTAATTATATTTCTCCAATGCTCAGGATTAGCATTAACCACACATTGAGGAATTGAGAATAAATCTCTCACACTATCTGGGTCTTTTTTAGCTAATCGTTTCTTTTCTTTTAACTCTATTTCAAATGTCATTATCTCTTCTGGTCGCATTAACATCTTCATAAGTTTCTTAGGGTTATCTTTAGATAACTTTTTCTGCTCCTCTCCTTTTTTCTTTAACCTTTCTATTGTCTTTGTTGGGTCTGGGTCATTACTTAACCACTCATTCATAGCTTGTATAAACTCTTTACTTGCTACGAAAGGACTTCTTTTTGCTTGTTTTGGTTGTTTTGTTTTCATAAAATATAATCTTAATTGGGAGGGAGAGATTATCTCCCACCCTATAAAATCATATTAAATTGTTAAGTGATTACTGATTACTGACTAAGCAGCTAATCCAGTAATTTTTCCTGAAGCCTTTTCATTACCATATTGTAATGTGTATTCCGCTTCAACTACTCCCTTAGGACCACCACCATTATCTGGTAATGCTTTTTTTGTAACAGGTCGTAGGAAAGCTACTTTAAATTGGTCTTCTTGTAAAGCCAATAACTCAGTTGTAGTAGCGTATCTGTCTAAGATAATTTCTAATGGACCATAGTCTGAATCGTAAACATTGACAACATTAGTGTATTTCTTATCCATTGCGTTAACATTTCTGGTAATTGGAGTTGAGAATGAACCAATAGCTTCTTTCTGAGAACCATTTACATAGATAGCATTTGGTTTTCCACCTTGAGCCCAAATAGTTCTTAGTAATTCGTTTAACTTAGTGACAGTTAAAGCAGATGAACCAGCTGTAATAACGTTAGTTGTAATAGCGGCACGAACTCCTTTTAACTCTCTTGCTGTTCCTGAAGCTCCTGAATTTCCTGTTCCATCGTGTAAGGTTTTCTCCATATCGTTGGCTAACATTTTCAAGGCTTTTGAAGCTTGATAGTTAAACTCTGAAGCTCTACCAGCGTGGTCAATAGCTTCTTGTGTTTCAGATACTCTGAACATTCTGCGACTAATTTGAGTATAGTTGCCTAAACGTTCTGTAGGTGTTAAAGCAACTGTTTCAACATCGCTTCCTTCTACGACACCAGCTGTTGAGGCTGAGTCTAAGGCATCACATTGCCATTCGTGAAGGGTATTTTTTGCTTTGGTCTTTCCAAAGCGAGAAAGCATAGGGGTATCAGTTGGACTAATCATTGATATTACATCTGTTAAATCTTCTCTGTTACCGATAGCTTCATAACTTTTAAATAAAGTGTCTGCCATATAGGTCTTTTTCTCTCATCAACCTATTCTTCTATTCTCCGTCTAGTGCTGTTAAATATTCAGCTAAGCCTTCTTCTGTGTGAACGTTGGCTTTTAACTTTGCTAATGAAGAAGATGAAGATGAGATTTTGTTATTACTGTGTAAAATACTCTCACCTTTCTTCCCAGTTCTAACTTCTATTATCTCTTTGACTATAGGGTCTGAGATAGCATCACTATAAGAAACTCCTTTATTCTTTGATACCATTTTAATAATATCAAAGTGGTCTTTATATTCAGGATGGTCTACTTTAAAAGCAAGGTCTTGGATGATTTCATCCTTTGGTGTTGCTTTTTCTGTTTTGACTTCTTTTTGCTCTATTTTCTTTCCCACATAAGAAGAAAGGTTTTTGTAGTGCTTAGTAAAGTCATCTACATCCTTGAACTCTCTACCAGTAATTTCTTTTAGTTTACTTATAACTGGGTCAATGTTTGAGCCATCTTCTTCGTATGAGTCAGTTTTTTCGGTATAGCCTTCTTCTTGCGAAGTGTCGGACATATCCTCAAAACTTTCATCGTTAAAGGTTTGGTCTTCCATATAATTAAAGGTTCTTTTTAAAGCGATAACTAATTGTTATCATTATCTTTAAAAAGGTTATTTATATCAAATCCACTATCATCTTGACTTATGAAGGGCTTATCTATTAAATAAACTTCTTCAAGCCAACTCCTTAAAAGGTTGATAGCTTCCTTGATGATTACTATGTTCTTTTCGTCTATATTCTGTATATCTGTTTTTGTTTTAATTAATTCTCTTAACTTGTTAAAGGACTGTTCGTCTAATCTTCTTTTTAAATCAATATTACTCATATTTACTCATTTATTTTATTATTGACTTTATTTTCTTGTTGTTCAAGTATGCTGTCTTGGGTTATTGCTCCTTCTTGTGGACTTGCTAGTGCTCCTTGCTGTCCTTCTCCCATTTCCCCCATTAATCCAGGCTGACTTATAGCCATTTGGTTCATAAGTGTTTCACTATCAAGACCCATTATATCAAACATATTTCTTAAAATTACCATTGAGTTTTCATCTGTTGCTAATCCTTTATATGCTATTAATACTTGTTGTAGGTTTTGAAGTATTGTAGCTTTATCAAATGTTTCATCAGTAATATAGAATGATATATCTAATTTATCTACATCTTTTAAGTCATCTAACTCAATCCATAAGTCTTCTCTCTCCTGAATCTGTTTCTTTACTTCTTCGGCAATTCTATCAGCTTCTTGTGGAGTTATTTGTCCTCTTTCTGTAATGAACTTATCTGTATAATATTTTGTTAATTTTCTTTTAATCTTATTAGTTTCTTCTTCTCCCATTAATCTAAGAATATCACTCTTTTTATATATTCTCCAAAAATCAGGAAGTAATTGTCTTTTAAATAACTTAGATAGATATAGACCGAATTTTTCTTGTCTTAATTGAAATGATGTTTTGACTGCTCTCGCTTGAATAATAGCATTGGTAGCAGGCGTAGAACTAGGTAATGCTTCTCCTGTTGAGGCTTCTTGACTTGATGCCAACCTATTAGCAACACTAATAGCATTTTGTTCTTCACTAATACTCTCATTAAAGTTAATGTTGCGAGTATCAATTCTTGCTATATCTCCTATTGTTTGAACTCCTATTGCTCCACCAGCTAGTAATTTTGAAATCTTATCAGGTGTTACTCCGCTTCCTTCTCTAAATTGGAATAACTGGTTCATCATCTGTAAGTTATTGTTTCTTCTTACATTGTAAATTGTGTTAAGATACATTTGTAAGTAAAGAACTTTTTCTCCAATACCTCTACCAGCCCATCTTCCAGGAGCATCTTCAAACTTAGCCTCATCATAAGGTCTAACTTTATTCCATTCTTCTACTCTATGAACTAAAGGTGTTCCACTC
>MWBX01000005.1 GCA_002069755.1 Parcubacteria group bacterium ADurb.Bin247 | reverse complement strand
ACGGTTTATTGTCCGGTGATCGCAGTAATAATGGGCGTATCCGCTATGTTGACACATTCGGGTTCTGGTGGTCGTATGATGGTGCATCTAGTTATAGGCGCGGCCTGAGCTCAGATAATTCTGGAGTGAACCGCGACACTTACACTGGGCGCAACGGTTTTTCGGTCCGCTGCCTTCGGGACTAATATCAGATTAAGGCGCCAAGCGCCTTAATCCAAGCGCCTTATTTACTCCAGGCTTTTGTTGTGAAACTTGCGATGAATATCTTTTAATCTTTTATTAGTAACCGAAGCATATATTTGAGTAGTTCCGATGCTTTTGTGGCCCAAAAACTCTTGTATTTCTCTTAAATCTACTCCTTGAGATAGCAGGTTAGTTGCAAAACTATGCCTAATACTGTGAGGCACAGTAAAAGAGGGGAGTCCCGCTATTTTAGAATACTTTTTAACGATATTCTCAACCGATCTAGGAGTTAGTCTTTTATCGGCATCTTTTGGTCCTTTGTAATTGATAAAAAGGGCTTTTTCTTTATCTTTACGGGTACTCAAATACTCTGAAAGTGATTTGAGAGCTCTAGGGGATAAATAAACGGGTCTGGGGCGATTTCCTTTGCCAACTATGACAAGCTCTAAGTCATCTTGAGTATTAGTTATTTTAATCTGTTCTACATTAAGCGAAGTTAGCTCAGATATCCGTAAACCAGTAGAAAAGAATGTTTCTAGTATGGCACGGTCTCTTAGTCCTTGTATTGTAGATGTATTAGGAGAGTCTAAGAGTTTTTTTATTTGCTCTAAATTAAGGAATTTTATTGGTCTATCGCTAAGATTAATTTTAGTAAGTTTTATCTTTTCTGGCGGGTATGATTGGATGTCTTTATCCATTAGAAACATTAGAAACGATCTGAGGGCTATTAGGTGATAATTCTGGCTAGTCTTTTTAAGTGGTTGATTAGTAGCAGGATTTATTCTTTGAGAGAGGTATACTCGGTAGTCCCAAATATTTTTATCAGTTAATTCGTGGGGAAGTATGTTTTCTAAATTATTTTTCTTTAACCATTTTTCAAAACTAGACAACAGTCGCAAGTATGTTTCTTGTGTCTTAACACTTAGACCTCTCTCAATATCTAAATACTCTAAAAAGGGCCTAATATAGTCTTTTAATGGCTTGTTGCTTTTTGTCATATCTCAAACTTCGGTAAAGTATCATTATGCGAAGTATACCATACTTCCTTTATTTTTTCAAATACCCTATGCATATCCCCTTTGAGTGCGGTTTTGAGCTTCTCTATGCTTATATTGATATAGTTATTTACCTCGTCAGGATTTAGATGATAGTACCCTAGTATTATTACAGCGATGAGGATGATGATAAGTATCCTCTTCATATTTTCTTTTTGGCGTTTTCAATAAGTTTTATTGTTTTTTCTTTACCTAAGATATTAGCTATTTCTAAAGGTCCCGCTGAAGCCTTTTTACCAGATAGCGCTACTCTCATTGGCCACAATATGCCTCCCCTGTTCCCTGTTTTTTCTGCCTCACTTATAATTTCTTTTTCTAAGTTTTCTAAATTCCAATTATCTATTTTATGTAATGTATTTATTATTATGTCAAGAGATTGACTCAATTCTTCATCGGTCATATCTTTCCATCTTAATAGCTCTTTATCGTAATTTATTTCTTTAAACATATGATCACTAAGTTCGTTTATTTCAGATAGTCTTTTCATTCTTTCTTGGTATATGGCAATTGATTTTTGGATATATTCAATAGTTATTTCTTCTCCAGATTCTAAGTAGTATTTATCTTCTTTAATTTTTATATTTTTTAAGTATGGGAGGCATAGTTTTGTTAGTTCAGCAATGTCTTTTTTTCTAATATAGTATGCATTGATATGATCTAGTTTTTGAATATTAAAAACTGCGCCTGATTTTTGTATTTTTTCAATAGAAAAATCTTTTATTAGATCTTCCATCTCATATATTTCTCGTTCAGTTCCAGGATTCCATCCAAGGTAAGCCATAAAGTTTACCATTGCTTCTGGTAAATATCCCATATTCTTATACTCCGTAACTGATACTGCTCCATGTCTTTTGCTAAGCTTACTTTTGTCAGTTCCCAACACTAGTGGCAAGTGTGCATATTTAGGGTGTTCTATTCCAAGAGCTTCGGCTATTAATATTTGTTTTGGTGTATTTGGTATATGATCTTCTCCTCTAATAACATGGGTGATACTCATTTCGTAGTCATCAATAACTACTGCTAAATTATACAAAGGGGTTGTTTCGTTTTTAGCTATTACAATATCCCCTATTGTGTCCGAATTAACTTCAATATTACCACGAATTATATCGTTAAATTTGATCTTTTTATTATCCATAACTCTTAATCTAATTACATAGGGTTTGCTTTTATCTAGTGGCTTATTACTGCAAGTCCTATTATACTTAGGTGCTATTCCTCTACTCATTTGGTCTTGTCTTTGTGCTTCTAGCTCGTCAGGACTACAATAGCAATAATATGCTTTGTTTTCTGTTAAAAGCCTTTCAATATATTTTTTATACAAGTCTTCCCTTTCGCTTTGTCGGTATGGTCCTTCGTCCCAATTAATTCCAAGCCATTTTAGGTCTTCTAAAATAATATTTTCGTATTCTTTTTTAGATCTTTCTTTATCGGTATCTTCTATTCTTAAAACAAAAGAGCCATCGTTTTTCTTAGCGAAGATATAGCTAAAGAGAGCCGAACGAGCATTACCGATATGAAGTAATCCCGTTGGAGATGGTGCGTATCTAGTTCTAATATTTTTTTCCATATTTTTATTGATTCAAAAATTCAAAGATATATGATGCTATAATTTTAGCTGATTTTGGTTTGGAAAATCTTTTTGCTTTATTTTCCATATTTTTTTGTATTGCTGGGCTTTTAATAATACCTAATATTTTATGAAGAAAAAAGTTTGGTGTTAGATTTTCTTCGGTAATAACTAGACTAGCTCCAAAATCGGCATAAGCGTAAGCATTTTTTATTTGGTGGTTTTGTGCAGACTCTGGTAATGGTATTAATATACTTGCTTTCCCCGCATTAGCAATTTCAAAAATACTTCCTGCCCCAGCTCGGCTAATAATAATATTTGATATATTAATTGCATTGTTTAGATTTCTTTCGTTTAAAAATGGTGTTAGATGGTAAGATTCTTTTAGGTCGTTGGATATTAAAAATTCAGATTCTATTGATATGTTATTATAATTGTTTGCTCCGCACTGATGTATTACCTCAAATAATTTTAGCAGTTGTGGCAGTATTTGTAAAATTAAATTGTTTATTCTTTCACTTCCTTGAGATCCTCCCATAACAAATATTATTGGTTTGTTTGTTTTGATATTTAATTCTTTTTTGATTTCTTCATTTGTTAAATTTATATTTTCGTTGATTCTAATAGGGTTTCCAACTAATATCATTTTTTCTTTGGTGAAAAACTCTGTATTAGGAAATGAAGTAAATATTTCAAGAGCAAATTTAGATATAAATTTATTTGCTTTTCCCGGAGTAATGTCCGATTCGTGTAAAAATATTGGTATGTTAAGTAATTTAGCTGCTATTGTCGTTGGTACTGATCCATATCCACCCTTACTAAACACTACGTCGGGACACAAAAAGAACATATAGATAAATGATTGAATTATTCCCAGTGGTATTTTAATTGTAGCGTCAATAATATTTTCGATTATAGCTTTTGGTTCTTTATATCTTCTAATCTTGCCACTATATATTTTTTTAATAGTTATTTCTTCTTTTTGTAGTAAATTATAATATGTTTCATTAACCGGACCAACAAAGTATAATTTGGTTTGCGGGTTTATTTTTTTTAGTTCACGGGCAATAGCAATAATTGGAAATATGTGTCCGCCCGTTCCTCCTCCGGCAAATAATATTTTCATGATTTTTTAGCAATATTAAGTAATAATCCTATTGCAAACAATTCGGTAATTAAATGTGATCCTCCATAACTAATAAATGGCAGTGCAATTCCAGTTAGTGGTATTATACCCAACATAGCACTTATATTAATAAATGCTTGTATTGATATCCAACTCACAATTCCTACAGCGGCCATAGAAGAAAATTTATCCTTCGTATTTTTAGCAATATTAAATCCAGTCCAAGTAAAAGCGATAAATAGCAATATTAATACAATGCACCCAACAAAACCGGTTTCTTCGGCAAATGTAGCAAATATTGTGTCGGACAATGTTTCTGGTAAAAACCCCATTTTTTGTTTGCCCATTCCCAGACCTAAACCAAATAATCCACCCGAGCCAATAGCTATAGCTGCCTGATGTATTTGGTATCCTGCTCCCAAAATATCATCGGTAGGGTTTAAAAATGTTTCTATTCTTTTAATCGTGTGAGGCATTCTAAGTATGATTGAAATTAATATTGTTAATCCTAGTATAATTATACCTAGAAAATATCTTAATTGAATTCCAGATACAAATAGCATGATAGAGAAAATAGAGAATAAAACTGCAAAACTACTAATATCTGGTTGTTTTTTTAATATCACTGTAATTACTACAAAAACGATACAACACATTGCTAAATGGCGAAAATTAGTAATAGTTATTTTTTTGCTTCTCAATGATTCTACAGCTTTAGTAAGCCAAGTTGCAGCAAAGATAATAAATGTTAATTTTAATAATTCGGTTGGTTGTAGCTGTAGTGGCCCTAATATTATCCATCTTTTTGCTCCACCAGAACCCCATCCTATTCCAGGAATAAATACGGCCGCTAATAGTGCAATGTTGGCTAAAACCAAAAACAAAGAATATTTTTTAATTTTTTCTAAGTCTATTTTATAGATAATATATGCTCCAAATATTCCAATTAGAAGGTATATTACTTGCCGAGTGAGAAAATAATATGGAGTCCCTAGTTTTTGCTGAGAATATATAGTAGAAACACTCGCCAATATAATAATGCCGATTATTATAATACTACCAATCAATGTAATTATTGTTTTAGCGTATTTGTTTCGCATATTTTTTAAACAAATCTCCTCTTTCTTTGTAATCTTTAAACATATTCAAACTAGAAGCTCCGGGAGCTAATAGGCAAATTGAATTTTTGGGAGTTTTTTTAATAGCTATTTCTACAGCGTCTTTCATATTTTTAACATGATAAATATTTTTGTTTTTAACAAGTTTAGCTATTTTTATTCCGGTATCGGGAAATAATATTAAGTTCTCAATATTGCTTAGTGATATTTTTTTTGATAATTCTTTTAAATTAAATCCTTTGTTTAACCCTCCTGCAATTAATGTTTTGAGTGAGTCCCCTAATTTATCTATTGATGATATTGTTGCTTCGGGTATTGTAGCTGCTGAATTATCGTAAAATATTACTCCTTTATATTTACCCACATATTCCATTCTATATGGTAGTGTTTTAAATTTGTTAGCAACAATCTCCACATCTTCTCTTCTTATCTTAAACAGTTTAGCTAATTTTATTATTAAATCGTGATAAACATTTATATTGTCGGGAATTTTGAGATTTTGTTTTTTAGGATCAAATGGTATTTTTTTTGCTTTTGAATTCTTAATTATATTAATAATATTTTTATCATCGCTATTAAATATTAAAAAGTCTTTAGATGTTTGAAATTTTACAATGTTGGCTTTAGAATTATAATACTCTTTAATGTTTTTGTGTTGATCTAGGTGATCTCGGTAAAGGTTTAGCAATACTGCGATGTGGGGGCTTTTAGTTATATTTTGTAATTGAAAACTAGACATTTCGTATACATATACATGGTTTTTATCTTTTTTGATATTTTTCAATGCAGGATTTCCAATATTTCCTATTAGTGAATTTTTTATCTTCTTGTATGATAGTATTTTAGAAATTAACGAAGCAGTAGTGCTTTTACCTTTAGTTCCAGTAATACCAATTACAATGCCATTGCAATT
>MWBX01000004.1 GCA_002069755.1 Parcubacteria group bacterium ADurb.Bin247 | reverse complement strand
CGGTTAAAGCGCTACCTTGTCACGGTAGAGATCGTGGGTTCGAATCCCATCGCCCGCGCCAAAAGAACAAACAAGAGGCAAAAACACCTCTTGTTTTTTAATACAAATTAAGTTAGAATGAAGGAGTAAAATAAATAATTAAAATGGCAAAAAAGGAATACACTTCAAAAGACATTTTTGTTTTAGAGGGCCTAGACCCTGTTAGGAAAAGACCTGGTATGTATATTGGTTCTACGGGAACCGAGGGTTTGCATCATTTAATATGGGAGTGCACTGACAACTCTTTAGATGAAGCTATTGGGGGTTATGCAAAAAATATTGAAATTACGCTTTTACCAGACAATATAGTTAGTGTGGCAGACGATGGTAGAGGAATACCAATAGATACTCATGCTCAAACAAAGAAATCTGCTTTAGAAACTGTTATGACAACACTTCATGCTGGTGGAAAATTTGGAGGAGATGCATATCAAGTATCTGGTGGTCTTCATGGGGTTGGTATTTCTGTTGTTTGCGCTTTATCTATGTGGATGCGTGCTGATGTTTATCGCGATGGTTATAAATATTATCAAGAGTATTCTCAAGGTAAGGTAAAAACTAAGCTTATAAAAGACGGAAAAACAAATAAAAGGGGAACGGTAATTACTTTCCAACCTGATCCAACTATATTTAAAGAAATATCTTTTAATTCTAAAAAAATATTATCCCATTTGAGGCAACAATCTTATTTAACTAAATCAATTGCGGTTAGTTTTTTTGATTTTAGAGATCCAAAAGATAAAAAAGGATACTTTTTTTATTTTGAAGGAGGATTGTTGTCTTATATTAAGCATTTAACGCGGGGAGTGACAAAAAGACATCCAAATGTGTTTTATTGTTTTGGAGTTAAAGACGAAATTGTTGTTGAAGCTTCTTTTGTCTACACTGAAGAATATGAACCTTATGAAGAGAGTTTTGCTAATAATATTATTACTAAAGAAGGGGGAAGTCATTTAACTGGTTTTAGATCCGTATTAACTAGAACGTTAAATGATTATGCTAAAAAGAATGGGATATTAAAAAATACTGATGATAATCTTGGGGGAGAAGATGTGAGAGAGGGTCTTACTGCGGTAGTATCTGTTAAAATTAGAGAGCCTCAGTTTGAAGGACAAACTAAAGCGAAGTTGGGCAACCCTGAAGTTAGGCCTGCCGTTGAAGCGGTTGTGGCTGAGCAATTGACGGATTTTTTAGAAAGAAATCCTCAAGATGCTAAGATTATAATTGAGAAATGTCTTTTATCTTCTAAGGCCAGAAAAGCGGCCAAAGCAGCTAGGGAAACAGTATTGAGAAAAGGTGTTTTAGAGGGTCTATCATTACCAGGCAAGCTTGCTGATTGTTCTTCTAGAAAACCTGAAGAATCAGAGTTGTATATTGTAGAGGGTGAGTCTGCTGGAGGTTCTTGTAAGGGAGCAAGAGATAGAAGATTTCAGGCAATATTGCCATTGAGGGGAAAGATTTTGAATGTTGAGCGAGCTCGCCTAGACAAGATACTTGCTTCTAAAGAAATCAAAGCACTGATTATTGCTCTTGGAACCGCAATTGCTGAGGACTTTAATATTGAGAAATTAAGATATCATAGAATTATTATCATGGCTGATGCTGATTCTGATGGAAATCATATCAAAACACTAATTCTTACTCTTTTTTATAGATATTTTAAGGCATTGATAGAGGCTGGTTATGTTTATGTTGCTCAACCACCATTGTATAAAATACAAGCAGGCAAAAGGGTAGAGTACGCCTATTTAGAAGATGAAAAACAAGAGATTGTAGATTCTATGAGCAAGGAGAAAGTAAATATTTCAATTCAGAGGTATAAAGGTTTGGGCGAAATGAATCCTGAACAACTTTGGGAGACAACCATGAACCCCGAGAATAGGGTTCTCTTGCAAGTTAAAATAGAAGATGCTCAAGAGGCCGATAAAGTTTTTGATGTTTTGATGGGCGATGATGTTTTATCTCGTAAGAAATTTATCCAAAGTAGAGCTAAAAGCGCTAGAAATTTAGATATTTAAGGTTGACAAAAGAGCTTTGTTTAGCTATTATACAAAACATGATTGCAAACAAGATAACATTATTTTTAAGAGAGGTTAAACAAGAAACAGCTAAGGTAACTTGGCCTACCTCAAGTTATGCCATTAAATATGGAATGATTGTAATTGCGGTTTCCATATTAACAGCAATAATCCTTGGTGGTTTTGATTATATTTTTACAACTTTTTTAAGAAATTTTATACTCTAATATGTCTAAACAGCAATTTTCACAAGAAAAAAGATGGTATGTGATTCATACTTATTCTGGTTATGAAGAAGCGGTAGCAAAGAACTTGCGTCAAAGAGTTGAATCGTTGAGTATGGAGGATAAGATTTTTAGTGTAATTGTTCCAAAAGAAAAAAAAGTAAAGATTAAAAATGGTAAGAGAAAATCTGTAGAAGAGAAGATATATCCAGGGTATGTTTTAGTTGAGATGATAGTTACTGATGATTCTTGGTATGTTGTTCGAAATACTCCAAATGTTACTGGCTTTGTTGGTGCAGGAACAACACCACTCCCATTGTCTTTTCAAGAAATTGATTTGTTAAAGAAAAGAATGGGTGCTGAAGTTCCTAAGTTTAAAGTTGATGTTGTGATAGGGGATGCGGTTAAAATAATAGATGGACCTTTTAAGGATTTTGATGGAAGAGTTTCGGAAATTGATCTTGAAAAAGGTAAGATAAAAGTTTTAGTAAATATGTTTGGTAGAGACACTCCAATAGAATTAGATTCTCTTCAAATTAAGAAAATATAATATTATGACTAAAAAAATTAAAGCGATTGTTAAATTACAAATAGAAGCAGGTAAAGCAACTCCAGCTCCTCCAGTTGGTCCATCTTTAGCTCAACATGGATTAAACATTGCAGAATTTTGTCAAAAGTTTAATGACCAAAGCAAAGATAAGGCGGGTTTTACAATACCAGTAGAGGTTACTATATTTGAAGATAGAACTTATACTTTTCAAATGAAGCAACCTCCAGCATCGGAACTTTTGAAGAAGGTTGCTGGAATAGAAAAAGGGTCTCCAACACCCAATAAAAATAAAGTTGCAACAATTACTAAAGATCAGTTGAAAGATGTGGCTGAGAAGAAAATGAATGATCTTAATGCTAACGATATTGATGCAGCTATGAAAATAATAGAGGGAACTGCAAAAAACATGGGAATAGAAATAAAAAAATAATTCAATGAAAAGAATCTCAATAGATGAGTATTTTTTGAAGATTGCCTTAGTTGTTGCCGAAAGATCTACCTGCGTCAGACATCATGTTGGCGCAGTTGCTGTAAGAGATAAACATATTTTAGCAACCGGGTATAATGGAGCAGCTTCGGGACTTAAAGATTGTCTTGAGCTCGGGTGTCTAAGAGATCAAAATGGAATAGCTTCGGGAACTCATCATGAAATATGTCGTGCTATTCATGCCGAGCAAAATGTAATTATTCAAAGTTCTCTTCATGGAGTTTCTTTATCTGGAGCAACTGTTTATTGTACTCACACTCCTTGTATTATTTGCGCCAAAATGTTAGTTAATTCAAAAATTAAAAGATTTGTGAGTTTTAGCCATTATTCAGAAGATTCTTTTGTAGAATTATTTAAAGAAGCGGGGATTGAAGTTGATATTTTAGACAAACCATCGGACAGTATAACATTTTTAAGTTAATGAAATTAGGTAAATTTATAGTCATAGAAGGAGTTGATGGCTCTGGAAAAGCTACTCAGGTTAGATTATTGACTGAAGCATTAATCGCTAAGGGATTAAAAGTTAAGAAAATAGATTTTCCCAGATATGGAGAAAAATCAGCTGGTCCAATAGAAGAATATTTAAGTGGTAATTATGGAAGCGCTAATGATGTTGGTCCTTACAGAGCATCTGTTTTTTATGCTATTGATCGTTATGCATTGTCTTTTCAAATTAGAAAATGGTTAAGCGAGGGCAATGTTGTTATTGCTGATCGTTACATTGCTTCTAATATCGGTCATCAGGGCGGTAAAATTAAAAGCAAGGCTAAGAGAAAAGAGTATTTAAAATGGTTATACGATTTAGAATACGGAATATTTAAAATACCAAAACCAGATTTAACTATCATTTTAAAAGTTTCGGTAGATTTTTCCTACAAGCTTTCTAAGAATAAAAGTCAGAAAAAGAAAGCAGTAGATTTTTTAGGAAAGAAGAAAGATATTCACGAAAATGATAAAGAGCATTTAAAAAACAGTCTCAATGCTTATATCGAGTTAACCGAAGCATATCCTAAAGATTTTAAATTGATAAATTGTATGAATGAGGATAATATTTTAAGTCCAGAGGAAGTTAATTTAAAAATATTAAAAATATTAAAAATATGACAATAAAAAAAATTGCTAGCGCAATAGATCATACCGACATTAGACCTGAAGCAACGGCTAAAGATATTAAAAATAGGTGTCTAGAAGCCAAGTTTTATGGCTTTCATGGAGTTTGTGTTAATCCTAAGTTCGTTTCTTTGGTTGCCAAAGAATTAAAAGGAACCCCAATTAAGACAGTTGTTTTGATTGATCCATATATGGGACTATCACCTCATAGTAAAAGATTATCAATGTGCAAAAAAGCTAAAAATGATGGAGCTGATGAGCTAGATATTGTTTTGAATATTGTTGATGTTAAGTATGACAGATATGATAAGGTTTTAAAAGATTTAACACCTCTTTGTAAAATATTACCAACTAAAGTAATAATTGGTTCTGGTTTTTTAACCGATGAAGAAATTATTAAGGTGTCGGCAATTGTTAAAAAAGCAGGAGCTTTTTGTATTAAAACTGCAACATCTAAAGATCCTTTAGAAAATAGAGAAATGGATGAGAAGGTGATTCATTTAAAACTAATGAAGAAGTATTCTGGATTAGTTGTTAAAGCATCAGGTAATATTAAAACGCTAGACGATATTAAAAAAGTTCTTAGGGCGGGGGCTAGTATTGTCGGAACTAGCTCTGGTGTTAAAATAATGAAAAGTTTAAAATGATGAAATATGAAATTGTAATTGGTTTAGAGGTTCATGCAGAACTCAATACAAAGTCTAAGATGTTTTGTTCTTGTAAAAACGAATCTGATAACAAAATACCTAATATTAATATTTGTCCAATATGTTCTGGTCATCCAGGAACATTGCCAGTAGCTAATAAAGAGGCAATAGAAAAGACGATTAAGGTTGGTCTCGCTCTTGGTTGTCAGATACCTGATTATTCTAAATTTGATAGAAAAAACTATTTTTACCCCGATTTGCCCAAAGCCTATCAGATTAGCCAACAAGAAAACCCTTTTTGTCTTGGTGGTTCTCTAAATGTTGATGGTCGGGACATTAAAATAACTAGAATTCATCTTGAAGAAGACGCTGGTAAGTTACTACACTCAATTGATGCGGACCATTCTTTAGTTGATTTTAATAGATCAGGCGTTCCTTTAATGGAACTTGTAACTGAGCCAGATATTAAATCGCCAAAAGAAGCAGCTCGTTTTGCTCAAGAATTACGTCTTATTTTAAAATATTTAAATGTTTCTAACGTTGATTTGGAAAAAGGTGAAATGAGGGTTGATGCTAATATCTCACTTTCTTCTGCTCCAGAAAAACTAGATGGCACAAGAGTAGAAATTAAAAACTTAAACTCTTTTAAGTCTATAGAGAAAGCCCTAGAATACGAAGTTAAAAGGCAGCAAGAGTTGCTAGATAGTGGTGGGGTGGTTGTTCAAGAAACACGGGGTTGGGATGATAACAAACAAATTACCGTTGGTCAGAGAAGCAAAGAGCAATCTCATGACTACCGATATTTCCCCGATCCAGATTTGCCTCCAATATATATTAAAGATAGCGGAATTGATTTGTTGAAAATAAAATCATCAATTGTTGAGTTGCCTCAACAAAGAAGAGATCGTTTTAAAGAAGAATACAATCTTTTTGAAAAAGAAATAGAGTTTTTGGTTAATGACAAAGAATTAGGTGATTATTACGAAAAAGTAGTGAGCGAGCTTAGAAATTGGATAAAAGAGACCGAGTTAACTCTTAGTGTTGATGATGCTATGCTTAAATTATCGAGATTATCTGCTAATTATCTTTTGACCGATTTTCAGGCACTACGCAATCTAAACGAATTTCCAATTGACCCAGAGAACTTTGCCGAATTTATTTGTTTGCTTTACAAAGATAAAATATCTAGTAAGGTTGCTAAAGAAGTTTTAAAAGAAATGTTTAATACTGGTGGAGATCCAACTCAAATTATTAAAGAAAAAGGACTCACCGAAATTGATGATGAGTCTGAAATAGAGTTGATAATAGAGAATGTGATTAAAGAGAACGATAAGGCTGTAAAAGATTACAAAAATGGCAAAGAAGCTTCATTTAAGTTTTTAGTTGGCGGAATAATGGCTAAGACTAAAGGTAGAGCTAATCCAAAAGTAATAGAGAAAATACTCAAAGAAAAATTAATTTAAAAATTCTTTTATTAGCTTTTTTGCTTCTTTTTTATTTCTAATCCAATAAATATCTTTTTCTTTGTTTAGCCAAGAATTTTGATTCTTGGCTAATTTTATTGAGCTTTTAAAAATATTGTTAAGCATTTCTTCTTTTGATATTTTGTTCTGTAAGTAAATCGCAATCCATTTGTATTCCAATCCAAAACTTTCTATTCTTGACCATGAAAGACCACTATTTTTAAGGCGTTTAACTTCTTTAATCATTCCTAGTTTTATTCTTTTATCAAGTCTTTTTTTAATTAAAATATCTAGATTGTCTTTTTTAATTGCTAATTTTAGGCAATCATATTTAGGATTTTCTTTAAGTGGAGCTGATGGTGCAACCTCAATAGCTCTTATCAATCTACGGGGATTATTTTGATCAATGTTTTTTGCTCTTGGCGGATCTATTTTTTTAAGTATTTGATATAGTTTTTTAACATCTAATTTATTCAATTCATTTCTTAGCTTATAGTTTGGTTTTGTGTCAGGTATTACGAGGCCTTTAGTAATAGTATTAACATAGAAATTACTTCCACCACAAATAATTGGAAGCTTGTTATTTTTTATAATCTTATTAATTGTTTTTTCTGCTTTTTTCTGATATTGGCCAGCACTGAAATTTCTTTTTGGACTAGCAATACTAAGCATATGGTGGGGGATACAAGACATTTCTTTCTTAGTAATCTTGCCACTGCCGATATCCATTCCAATATATACTTGCCTAGAATCGGCTGAAACAACTTCACCGTTAAATTCTTTAGCTAGTTCAACTGCCAATTCGCTTTTACCAGATGCAGTTGGCCCCAAGACTACTATTATTTTATCTTTCCTGATAATCCCCATATTAAAGCTTTTGTTATTTTAACATCTACGAAAGAATTATTGCTTGATCCGTTAACTTTTATTGTTTTAAAGTTTTTTGTTTTTCCGATAAAATTATTGTTTATCAACGCTCTTGTTTCTTGGCCAATTAACTGTTTGTTTCTTTTTAAAGATATTTTCTTTAATAAATTATTTAATTCACTATACCTTCTACTCTTTTCTTCAAAAGTAATTTGATTTTTCATTTTTGAAGCCAGAGTTCCTGGTCGTGGAGAGTATTTTGAAATATATGCCATATCAAATTCAATTTCTTTAAATAGTTTTACTGTATTTTGAAAGGCTTTCTTTGTTTCTCCGGGAAAACCAACAATTATGTCAGTTGAAAGACAAACATTCGGAATCTCTCTTTTTATTTTTAGAGCTAGTTTTTTGTATTCTTCAATACTATAATTGCGGTTCATTTTTTTAAGTATTTCGTTGTCTCCCGATTGAACAGCTAAATTTATATATTCGGTAACTTTTGGTAAATCTCGTATACTTTTAATTAAATCATTGCCCATATCTTTAGGGTGAGAACTTAAAAATCTTATCCAAAAATCGCCAGGAATAGAGTTTATTTTATAGAGCAATTTTGGAAAATCATATTTATATGAATTTACGTTTTGGCCTAAAAGCCAAATTTCTTTAGCGCCATTATTGATAAATAATTTTGCTTCGTCTATTATTTCTTTTGGTGGTCTAGAATATTCTCGTCCTCTAGTATAGGGGACAACACAATAACTACAGAAGTTGTTACACCCAGTCATTATTGGAATAAGGCAAGAGTTTTTTGGTTTTACACTAAAGAGGTTTTCTTTTTTAACTATTTTAGCGTATTTAGTAAATTTATCGTAGTCAGATTTTAGTAAACATCCAGTTACTATTACATTTTTATATTTTTTTGCTTGAGCAAAGGCTCGATCTACAGCTGCTTGTCTTATAGAACAGATATTAATTATTACTAGATCGGGGTTTTCGCTTTTTAAATATCCTTGATCTTCTAGTTTTTTTGCAATTCTTTCGCTGTCTGAGTGGTTAGCCAAACAGCCATAGGTTATAATTTTGTATTTTTTCATTAGAGTCGTTCTTTTTTCTCTTGTAGAAAGTATCTCCACTGTTCAATAAATTCTACAAATATAGACAAGGGCATATCTATCAGTGCGTTAAACACGGCTGATATAATATTATATCTTTTCCATCTAAGAGTGAACCATTTACCCAAGAGTATTATTGGAAGAGCTAGAAGATCTGTAATTGTAGCTATAAATCCATCTTTTTGATCCATCATATGTAGCTCTTTTGCTCTTTCTCTTATTTTAACTCCAGCAAAAGCAATAAGGGATAAAAAAATTACAAATACAATATATGAGAATGGGGGAAAGTTAATTAGGCTTAATAACCAATATATTACACTCATACTTAAAACAAAGCTTATAGCATACATTAAAGATATGAAAAAATTAAATATTGGTCCTCGCTTTTTAAATTTTTTGATTTCGTAAAGCTCTTTCTTTTCGTCATTATAAACTATTTTAATTGTCTCCATAATAACTTTTTCTAGGTTTCCTTTGGGCGGTTTGTCTATTGATAAAACTAGTATTGCCATTAGAGCGGTTGGAACAAGTATGTCAACAATGTAGGAAACATTAGAGAATTGACCAAAGTATTTGGCCACTGGTATTTCTATAAATAAAAGAGATGCTATATTGGTAATAAATATTGAGAGGGTGGAATAAAAGCCTGCTCTCGTCATTCGGGATTGCATATTATTTAGTCTTTTATTGTAGTGTTTTTTAATAAGAGATTCCATTAAAGCTGGGTTAGATATTTTATTTTCAGCTTCAAATGGATTTTCTAGTATAATGTCGTTTAATATTAAATAAGGGGTGTTGTATTTGTAGCAAATTTGGCTAATTTTACCTTTTAGTGGATGATCTAGCTCATAATCAATCTCTTTTTTAATTTGTTCAATATTTATTTTTTTTAATTCTTCTTCTGATATTTTTGACCAATTGGGGTATTTATATTTAATTAAATGATATCCAATTAATGAATCGTCTAAATCAAAGAGAGCTCGTTGAACATTAACAAATATTTGTATATCTTTTTCTTTTTCAGTTATTTTTTCTTTCTCTATTAAGTCTTTACTTAAAAAAGTTGTTGACTTTATTTTATTATACATAAAATCAATCAAAGCATTTTCTTTAATTGATGACATAAGGGCTTCTTCTATTTCGCAAGACAGTATTGAAGATAACCATTGAATTAGTTGAATATTTTCTGATTTACTTCCAATGATATAGATGTATTTATTGATTATTTTTTGAACCTCTTCTATTTTTGATTCCTCTATTTTATCATTAGGGAAGTGTCCCGATCTAATTAATTCTAGTACTAAAGATTCAGCATCAACCTTAATCTTAGATCCTAATTTAGGGATAATTCTTTTTCTCACTGACCGTTCAATTACACTTAATTTCATTAGGTGTTCTTCTTTCCAGTCAATAATTCCTCTTATTTTCTCGTAAAAAGCAGCAACTTTCGAAGCTACTTCATCAACATGGATTGTAGAAACACCTTCTTTTTTTTGAAGTGATTCTTGCCATTTTTGATAGCTCAAAATTAGGTTTTTTGTTTCTTTTGATATTTGCGTCATTTTTTATATTTCTAAAATTTCTTCTATTTGGTCAGATATTATTTTTGGAACTCCATCTTTATGATCAACTTTACCAGCAATAAATACTATTTTGTTTTCTTCTAAGATGGTGTAATATTTTTCAAGGATAGTTGGAAATATTACAACTTCTATTTTTCCAGTTAAATCTTCTAGGGTGATAAACATCATTGGCTTACCTGATTTAGTTAATATTTTCTTAACTCCTGATATGATTCCACCAATTTTTATTCTTTGTCCTGATATGGCCTGTTGCGCAACAACAACAGAAGTAGTATTTTTCTTTAATAATTCTCGCATACTATCTAGTGGGTGGCTGGTTACAAAAAGTCCAAGTAATTCTTTTTCCCATTTTAAACAATCATTTTTCTTAGCCGGAGTTGCATCTTTAAGATATATTTCTTCGTGTTTAAATGTTGTATTGTCAAAAAGATTTTTTTGCCCATTACAATTATTTTTGTTTTTCTCTCTAATGTGATTTAAAATGTCATCTATATTTTCAAGTATCTTGTTTCTCTCTATCATACTATCAAAAACTCCAGCTTTTGTCATGCTTTCTAGTGATTTTTTGTTAATACTTCCTTCTTGGATTCTAGATATAAAATCGTTAAGAGATTTAAACGGACCGTTGGTTTTTCTTTCAGCAACGATATTTTCGGTTATTCCGATGCCAACATTTTTAATAGCTGATAGTCCAAACCTAATTTGATTTTTTTGTGGTACTACGCTAAAAAAAACAAAACTTTCGTTAATATCAGGTGGCAATACTTCTATTTTCATTCTTTTACATTCTTCAATTAGAAAAGAGATTCTTTCGATATCTTTTCTTTCTGATGCTAAAAGTGAAGCCATAAATTCGCAAGGGTAGTGTGTTTTAAGCCATGCAGTTTGATAAGCTATTGTAGCATATCCAGCCGAATGACTTTTGTTAAATCCGTAACTAGCAAAAGGTGTAATCCAATCCCATATTTTCTTGGCAATGCTTTCTTCAACTCCATTTTTAATACATCCGTTAATAAACTTATCTTTTTGTTCATCAAGTAAGGTTTTGATCTTTTTGCCCATGGCTTTTCTTAAAATATCAGCTTCTGATAAAGAAAAACCAGCTATATCTTGAGCCATTTTCATAATTTGTTCTTGGTAAAGAGGAATAGAGTAGGTGCTTTCAAGTATTGGTTTTAATTTTGGATGAATATATTCTAGAGCTTTTTGTTTGTTTTTTCTAGCGATATAATCTGGAATAAGCTCCATTGGTCCTGGACGATAAAGTGCTACCATAGCAATAATATCCTCAAATTTGGTTGGCTTTAATTGTTTTAAATATCTTTGCATTCCACCAGATTCTAATTGAAAGACTCCAATTGTTTCTCCTTTTTGTAATAATTGGTATGTTTTTTTATCATTTAGGGGCAATGATCCAATATCTATATTCTTTTTGTGTATGGCATATATCTTAGAAAGAGTATCTTCAATAGTGGTAAGGTTTTTAAGTCCTAAGAAATCCATTTTAAGCATCCCTAGTGCTTCTACAGATGTCATTTCGTACTGTGTTATTGTGCTTCCTTCATTATTAGTTGCGTGTTGTAGGGGAATTATTTCATCTAGTGGGTCTTTAGATATTACAACTCCACAAGCGTGAGTTGATGCGTGCCTGGCAACACCTTCTAGTTTTTTAGCAACATCAATTAAGTCTTTTGCTTTGGTATCGGTGTTGTAGAGTTGTCTGAACTCGGGTATTTTCTCAAAAGTCTCCTCTAGAGATAATCCCATTGGAATCATTTTAGCTATTTGGTCGCAATAATTATATGGATATTGTAGGGCTCTTCCGGTGTCTCTAATTACAGCACGAGAGGCCATTGTTCCAAATGTAATAATTTGAGCCACTTTATTACTACCATATTTTTCCGAAACATAATATATTACTTCGTCTCTTCTTCGGTCAGCAAAGTCAATATCAATATCAGGCATTGATATTCTTTCAGGGTTTAGAAATCTTTCAAATAGTAAGTCGTAATCCAGGGGATTGATTTCAGTAATTCCTAGACAATAAGAAACCAAAGATCCTCCAGCCGATCCTCGTCCAGGACCAACCACGATTCCATTTCCTTTAGCCCAATTAATAAGGTCTTGGACAATAAGAAAGTATGAGGCAAAACCAGTTTTTTCAATTATACTTAGTTCATAATTGATTCTTTCTTGATAATCGTAGTTTTTACATTTTTCTTTAGCACCTTTTAGTGTTAATTCTTTCAGGTAGCCTTCGGCAGTTTTACCTTGAGGTAGGGCAAACTCAGGTAATTTTATCTTTCCGAATTCAAATTCAAAATTACATGCATCTTTTATTTTTTGAGTATTTTCTATAGCTTCGGGTATTTTTTTAAAACTTTCAGCCATTTCTTTCGGGCTTCTGACGGATAAATCGCAGTTTTGCATATTTAGTCTATCGGGGTCGTTAATCTTTGCTCCGGTATTGATTAAAACTAGCACATTTTGAGCATGAGCATCATCTTTGTTTAAGTAGTGACAATCATTAGTTGCAACTAAGGGAATACCAGTGTTTTTAGATATTTGAATAAGACCTTGGTTAGCTTTTTTTTGTTCAGGTATTTTTTCGTGATCTTGAAGTTCTAAATAAAAATTACCTTTGCCTAGTATTTTTTCATATTTTAGGGCTGTTTTTTCTGCTTCTTCTATATTGTTGCTAATAACAAGTTGAGGTATTTTCCCTTGGACACAGGCTGACAAACCAATAAGACCTTCAGAATATTTTTCAAATGTTTTTTCGTCTATTCGTGGTTTGTAGTAGAATCCATCCAGGTGAGCAATAGTCACCATTTTAACTAAATTTTTGTAACCAGTTTCGTTTTTAGCTAAAAGTATTAAATGGTATCTTTTATCATCAATTCCAGGTCTTTTGTCGTAGAGACTATCGAGGGCGACATAAAACTCACAACCGATGATTGGTTTTACTCCAACTTTTTTTGCTTTTTGAGCGAATTCAACTGCACCGTATAATACACCATGATCAGTGATGGCTACCGAATCCATACCCATGCTTTTTATATGCTCTAGTAAATCGTCTATTTTAGACAGGCCGTCTAATAAAGAGTAGTGAGTGTGTACATGTAAGTGAGTGAATTTAGTCATCAGTATTCAGAAGAAAGAAACAAATTTTTCGCTACATTTTAAACCTTCAAATGTACTTTCTCCTTTAATATAGCTTTCTTTAAGAATCAAGGCTTCTCGTATTTCTCCATTAGTAAGGTTTAAAGATTCCCAGATATTAACTTTGCTTAAATCGACTAGTCCGGTAATATGGCAATCTTCCATATTTAGTGATTTTTGTAATTCGGCACCCTGTAAGTAAAGATCTCCATTAATGATTCCACTAGGGGTAACCATTCCTATTATCTTTAACCCCTTAAGATTAACAGTATTCTTAATTGTTGTTTTATTTAAGCCTAGAAAACCCTGGATATGGGCTTTTTCCATAATTAACTGACCATGAACTTCTCCTTTAACCATATTAAAAGAGTTTTTAATTACTACTCTTGAGGCCATAAAATCTCCTTTTACGATAATTTCTCCAAGATAAGTTGTATTATTAATTACAGAGCCATTAAGAATAACATCTCCATAAATAATTGAACGGCCCATATATACACTTCCCAAAAAAACAACGTTGGTAAAATTAAGACCACACCTTATTTCTCTTTCTGACAAGTTTATTTCTTGAATTGTCATATTTGAGAAATCAGCTATTTTATTCTCTGATTCAGCAATTTTAATTATTTGGTCAATTTCTTTTTGAGAAATTATAGATTGATATGTTTCTTGCATAGTGATATTATACAATAATATTTTAAAAAAAGAAAGATATGGATTTTAATTGCATTGTTGGATTAGATGAAGTAGGAAGAGGACCGTTAGCTGGACCAATTGTTGCGGCTGCGGTTCATATTAGTGATTTTAATGTACTTAAAGGGATGAAGTTTGGAGACTCTAAAAGTATGAGTGCGAAAAGAAGAGAAAAGTTGTTTGCTTTTTTTAAATCAAAAAGTGAGATTAAGTGGGGGATTGGTAATGTGTCTAATAATACAATTGATAAGATAAATATATTAGAGGCAACTAAATTAGCAATGAGAAAAGCTCTAGATAATTTGAATGTTAAGCCTGATTTGGTAATTATTGATGGCAATTTTAAAATTGGACTTAATGTTTTAGAATTACCAGTTATTAAAGGAGATGAAAGAATTGTTTCTTGCAGCGTTGCAAGTATTGTTGCTAAAGTTACTCGTGATAGACTAATGGACAAGTATGATTTGAAATACCCTGAATATGGTTTTAAAAACCACAAGGGTTATGGAACTAAAGAACACAGAGATGCAATTAAGAAATATGGATACTCTAAGATACACAGAAAGAGTTTTAGGGTAAAATAGTTGTATAATTTCTAATTCACATCGGAGTCCAGAATGTGTTTGAACTTATGTATAAAACTATCTTCTCTTGCAAAATTATACTCGCTATGGTATATTATTGTCAGTTAAAACAAGAATAAAAATATGGCTGTACCAAAAAAACGTCATACCAAAGGTAAGCGAAACAACAGAAGAATGCACATTTTTTTAGAAAAGACTGGTTTTGTTTCGTGTCCTAAATGTGGTAAAGAAACATTACCTCACACTGTTTGCAAGAGTTGTGGTTATTACAAGGGTAGAGAAGTAGTAGATGTATTAAAAAAGCTTGACAAGAAGGAAAGAAAGCAGAAAGAAAGAGAAATTCAGAGCAATTAGTTTTTTGACAATTTATTATAATTTTTAAAAATTATGGCTTCTAGGCATTTGTCACGTTCTATTGTTCTCCAGTCTTTTTATGAGTGGGATTTTTTTGGTAGAAGAGTAGGGGAGTTAGATGATATTGTAAATAGAAATATTGATAGCTTTGCTCCTGGACTTCAAGAAAAAGACTTCATTTTTACTTTGATTAAAGGAATAAATGATAATATTGAAAAAATAGATAATATTATTAAAGTGGCTGCTCCAGAGTGGCCAATAGAACAAGTGGCAATTGTAGATAGAAATGTTTTACGAATTGGTCTTTATGAGCTTTTATTCGGAGATAAGTCAGAGGTACCTCCTAAGGTTGCTATTAATGAAGCTATAGAATTAGCAAAGAACTTTGGAGGAGAAAGCTCTGGAAGATTTGTTAATGGAGTTTTAGGAACTGTTTTTCGCGAAATGAAAAAAGAAATAGAGAACAGATAATACTATGAATGATTTTTCTTTACTTGAAAAGAACATTGGAATAAGTTTTGGAAACAAAAACTTGCTTTTGCAAGCTTTTTGTCATCGTTCATATATCAATGAAAATCCTGGTTTTTTATTAGGTCATAACGAAAGAATGGAATTCTTGGGAGATGCTGTCCTCGAGTTGGTTGTTACAGAGTATTTGTATAGTAATTATCCAGATAAAACTGAAGGTGAACTCACTAGTTTACGAGCAGCATTAGTAAATACTAAAATTCTTTCAGAAATTTCTGAGGGTTTTGGCTTTATTGATTTTGTCTTTCTATCGAAAGGTGAGAATCGAGAGGTTGGAAAATTAAAGCAGTCAATATTAGCCAATACATTTGAAGCATTGATCGGGGCAATATATCTTGATCAGGGATATGGCGAGTGTAGAGATTTTATTAATAAAAACTTAATATGTAAACTTCCTAATATTATTAAGTTTGGTCTTGATAAGGATAATAAATCTAGACTTCAAGAAGAGGCTCAAAGAATAGAATCAATTACACCCACATACAAGGTTTTAGAAGAAGAAGGTCCAGATCACAGAAAGAATTTTACAGTAGGAGTTTTTTTTGGCGACAATATTATTGCTCGAGGAACTGGTTTTTCTAAGCAAGCAGCCGAAGAAGATGCAGCTGGAAAAGCTTTAGAAGTAAAGAAATGGTTTAATAAAGATTGCAATTAATTTATAATTAAGTTAGAATAAAAATATGTTAATAATCAGATTATTTAGAGTAGGAAGAAAAAAGCAACCAGCTTACAAAATAGTGGTTACGGAGAAGAAAAATGCTCCAGCTAGAGGTCGTTTTGTTGAAGAGGTTGGTTTTTACGATCCAATAACAAAACAAAGAAATATTAATTCGGAAAGAGTTAAGCATTGGCTTGATAATGGTGTTCAAATTTCCGATACAGTTTTCAATATGTTAGTTGATGAAAAGATAGTAGAAGGTCCTAAGAAACCAAAACATAGTGTTTCTAAAAAAGAGCAATCAGCAGAGGAAATTAAACCTATTGTTGAAGAAGTTAAAGCCGAAGAATCTGTTGAAGCTCCAAAAGAAAAGTCCGTTGAAGAAAAGAAAGATTAAGTTTAACTTTTTTGTTTTTGAAAGATATAAATGTGTTATGCGGTCAGTAATTTTACTGTAGTTATCAGTAAGATTAAAAGGTCGGACTACCGAGTGTAGGAAAATTAAAAAAACAGAATTAAATATTATGCCTATTGCAGATCAGGAATTCTTAGAATACGTTATTAAGGCTTTAGTTGATCATCCTGAAGATGTTCATATCGAAAGAAAGGTAGATGAAATGGGAGTTTTACTTTCATTGAGAGTCAATCCAAAAGATATGGGTCAAGTTATTGGTAGAGCTGGAGCTACAGCTAAATCAATCAGAAACTTGATTAGAATCATTGGATTAAAGAATCAAGCAAGAGTTAATTTAAAAATAGAAGAACCAGAGGGGAGTAGAAAAGTAGAAGAAGAGGCAAGGCCATCTACTAATTTAGACGATTTAAACCTTTGAGGTATTTCTTAAAAACAAAAATTGTGCTATCTTATGGATAGTACAATTTTTTTATGACAAATTTTGAAGTTATTACTCTTTTTCCTGAATTTTTTACTCCTTATAAAAAAGAAGGAATTTTAAAGAGTGCTTGTAGTAAAAATATTATCGGGATTAATGTTTATAATTTAAGAAATTTTACAACTGATAAAAGAAAAACAGTAGATGATAAACCATTTGGTGGTGGGGTAGGTATGGTAATGATGATTGAGCCAATATTTAAAGCAGTTGAAGCGGTTAAAAAAAATGGTAAATCTCGGGTTATTCTTTTTAGTCCAAGAGGTAAAAAGTATAATCAGAGAATTGCCAATCGTTTATCTAAAATGGATCAAATTATTATGATTTGTGGGCGATATGAAGGAGTAGATGAAAGGGTAGCCAAACATATTGCTGATGAAGAAATATCAATAGGAGATTATATTTTAATGGGTGGAGAAATTCCAGCTATGATTGTTATAGAATCGGTTGCTCGTCTTATTCCTGGAGTTGTTGGCACAGATAAATTTTTAAAGAATAGAACTAAAAATGTTAATGCAATAGAATATCCTCAATTTACTAGACCCTCTGTTTATAATAATTGGAGTGTTCCTAAAGTTTTATTATCTGGAAATCATAAAAAGATAGAGGAGTGGAGAGATAAGAATAAAAAAATATTTTAATATGGATAAATCTTTCTATTTATTATCACCAAGAGAAGCATTAAATGATATTAAATCAGATGAGGGTGGCTTGTCTGAAAGTGAAGCCAAAAATCGTTTAGATGATTATGGTTTTAACGAAATAACAGAAAAAGAAGGTAGCCGGCCAATATATATATTTTTGAAGCAATTTAATAGTGTTTTAATATATATTTTAATTGCAGCTGCTGTTATTGGTTGGTTTTATGGGAGGACAATTGATGTTTATATAATTTTTTTTGTTATTGCTATTAATGCAATTATTGGTTTTGTTCAAGAATATCGTGCTGAAAAAGCAATTCAGTCTCTTAAAAAGATTATTGTTCCGGTTGCTAAAGTTTATCGCAATGGGGCAATGTTAAAGATTGATGCTAAGTATTTAGTGCCCGGTGATATTATTTTCTTAGAGGAGGGTGATAAAGTCCCTGCCGATGCCAGAATAATTGATTGTCGAAATTTTAAAACAGTAGAATCTTCTTTAACTGGAGAATCAACATCAATAACAAAAGATAATTTAAAGATAGCAAAAGAAGTTGGTGTCGCCGATAGAAAAAACATGGTTTGGATGGGTACTTTTGTCGTTGGTGGTCATGCCCGAGCTGTAGTTGTGGCAACGGGCAACGAAACAGTATTTGGAACTATTGCCAAAGATATTGGTGAGATAAAAAGACGAAGAAGTCCATTTGAATTAAAAATAGATTTATTAGCCAAGCAGATGGCAATGATTGCTATTTTAGGAGCAACAGCAACATTTATTGTTGGTTATTTCTACAAGGGTATAGAATTTGAAGAGATTTTGTTTTTTACAATAGCTTCTTTGGTCTCTGGTATTCCCGAAGGATTGCCTGCAATTTTAATTATTGTTTTGGCTATTGGAGCTCATAGAATGGCTAATAGAAATGCTATTGTGAGACGATTGCCTTCAACTGAGACGTTAGGAGTGTCTAATGTAATATGTACTGATAAAACAGGGACATTGACTCAAAACACAATGAATGTGAGGAGCATTGCTCTATCAGACAAGATAATTGATGTTACTGGCAATGCTTGGGAATCGGTTGGTGATTTTGTATTTAATGATAACAAAATATCGCCATTAGAATATGCTTCTTTGGCTAAGCTTTTGCATATTGCTTGTTTGTGTAACAATGCCAAGCTTTTAAAAAAAGATGATAAATACCGAGTTATTGGAGATCCTACCGAAGCATCTTTAGTGGTATTAGCTCAAAAAGCGGGCTTAAAATCAGATATACTAGAGGAAAAGAAAATAGAAGATGAACCTTTTAACTCAGAGTTAAGGTATCGAGCCTCTTTGGTTTCTAAAAAAGAAGATACTGAGCTATATGTCGTTGGTTCACCAGAAGTTATACTAGATAGATCTAAATATTATCTAAGCGATAATGGAGAAAATATTTTAACTGGTAGTAAAAAGAAAGAGTTTTTATCTAAAACAGATAGTCTAACATCTGGTGCTATGAGAACAATAGCATTGGGATATCGAAAGATTCAATCTAGTGAAAAAACTATTTCTGATGATTTGGTTTCAGAAATAGTTTTTGTTGGAGTTGTAGGGATTATTGATCCTCCAAGGCCTGAGGCAAGAGAGTCTGTCTTAAAAGCAAAGAAAGCTGGAATCAGAGTTATTATGACTACTGGAGATCATAAAGGAACTGCACTAGCAATAGCTAGGGAGGTCGGAATTATTGAAGAAAAAGATAATAACATATTAACTGAATCTGAGCTTTTAGTTATGTCGGATAAGCAATTTTCTAAAGCAATAAAGGATGTTAATGTTTTTGCACGTCTTACTCCAAAAATGAAGCTTAAAATTGCCGAAGAGCTTCAAAACCAGGGTCATATTATTGCTATGACGGGAGATGGGGTTAATGATGCTCCAGCTCTTAAAAAAGCAGATATTGGTATTGCGATGGGTATTACTGGTACCGATGTTGCTCGCGAAGCCAGTGAAATTGTTTTAACTGATGATAATTTTAGATCTATTGTTAATGCTATTGAAGAGGGGAGAATAGTATTTAATAATACTAGACAGGCTAGTAGTTTTTTAGTTACTACTAATTTTGCCGAAGATGTAATATTAATTAGTTCTTTAGCTCTTTTTACTCAATTGCCACTTTTGCCAACTCAAATTTTATGGCTTAACTTGGTAACCGATGGTTTTTCTGGCCTTGCTTTGGCTGCTGAGCCAGGTCATGGTGATGTTTTGAAAGACCCCCCAAGGAAGAAAAACGAAAACATATTAGGTAGGGAGACATTACCATTCGTATTAATAGTAGTTTTTGTAATGGTAGTGTTAACCTTGGGTTTCTTTAGTTACCATCTTTCTATAGATCAAGATATTGATAAAGCTCGAAGTGCGGCTTTTACTACAATGGCTTTTACTCAATTATTTAATATTTTAAATATGCGTTCTATGAGAAGGTCAGTTTTTAAGATTGGATTATTCTCCAATCCTTATGTTGTTTGGGCATTGATTTTATCGGTTGGATTACAGTTTCTTGCAATGTATGTTTTATATCCGGTTTTTAATTTGGTGCATCTTAATTTATTAGAAATCACTTTAATTATTATTGGGTCTTCGTTTGTTCTTTGGATAGGGGAGTTGTATAAATATTTAAGGTATCGGGATTTGTATTGAAAAATTACTGTTTTATGGTAGTATCATTTCGTTGTTGCTTCTTGTTTTTATAATATTGGGTGGATGGCGGAGCGGTCAATCGCACCAGACTGTAAATCTGGCGCCTCCGGGCTACGGGGGTTCAAATCCCTCTCCACCCACATTATATTGCCGAGATAGCTCAGCGGTAGAGCACTTCCATGGTAAGGAAGGGGTCCCGGGTTCAAGTCCCGGCCTCGGCTCAGAAAATAATAATATGACTACAAAATCAAAAAAGAAGGCATATGTTAAGCTTCAATGTGTCGCTTGTAAGAGAATTAACTATTCAGTTAAGAAATCAAAAGGTGAGGACGTTGAAAAAAAGCTTGAGTTGAGCAAGTTTTGTTCTTGGTGTAGAGGTCATAAGCTACACAAAGAAATCAAGAAATAGTTTACTCAATTGATTAAGAATATTTCAAATTGTAAATTTGAGTTTGATTTTGATTTGGGTCTGTAGTTAAATGGCATAATTTTGCTCTCCAAAAGCAAAGTTCCCTGTTCGAGTCGGGGCGGACCCGCATGGAAATACAAAAAAACTTAAAGTTTTTAAGACAAAAATCAAAACCTGTTAAAGAAATAGATAGGAGTGTTTATGATTTGATTGATCAGATGACAGATATTATAGAACAAGAATTAGGCGCAGGGCTAGCAGCACCTCAGGTTGGAATCTTGAAAAGAATAATTCTTGTAAGGTTTAGTAATAACGATATAGTTCCTTTTATTAATCCAGTCATTCTTAAAAGGAGTAGTGAAAAAGATATCGTTGAAGAGGGTTGTCTTAGTATTCCCGATCAGCTTGTTAATGTTAAAAGACCAGTGTATATTCGTATTCGATCACTAGATATAGAAGGTGATATTATAGAGTGTGATTTAGAAGGATTAGATGCTAGAATTTTTCAACACGAGCTTGATCACTTAAACGGAATTCTTATTATTGATAGAGTTCCGTTAATTGACAAAATTAAAAGAATTTTTAAATGATAAAAAGAGTTGTTATTGTTTTTTTACTTTTAATAGTATTAGTTGCTACATCTTTTTATTTAATAATAAATAAGCCGAAAGATAGGGGAGATCAAGAAGATGTTCTTTTTGTTGTTAATTATGGTGATAGCTTAAAAAGCATTGGATTAAATTTATACCGAGAAGATTTGATTTGGCATAATAGTATTTTTATTACCTATGCGATTATTTCTAATAAATCACAAAATTTAAAAGCTGGGCACTATCTTTTAAATAAATCAATGTCAATTGTTGATATTGTTAACACTTTTTATCTTGGTAATTCGGCTGAGCAGAGAATTACAATTATTGAGGGTTGGAATAAAAATGATATCGCCGAATATTTGTCTAATACAATAGCAGATTTTGATGTAGATGTTTTTTTAAGTAAAAGTGTTGAGGGGTATCTTTATCCTGATACATATAACATTCCTTATGGCTACACTGAAGAAGACATTATTAAGCTAATGCTTGATAATTTTAATAAAAAGATAACTGAAGAAATGAGAATGGATATAGCCAGACAAGGTAAAACTATTTCTGATATTGTGATAATGGCATCAATAATTGAAAAAGAGGTAAGAAGTTTTGAAGATATGGCTTTAGTTTCTGGTATTTTATGGAAAAGAATTGAGCATAATATTCCTCTTCAGTCGTGTGCTACAATAGTATATATTACTGGTAAAAAAAGCACTCAAGTAACTAGTGAGGAAACAAAAATAGATTCTCCTTACAATACATATATTAATCGTGGATTACCAATTGGTCCAATATCTAATCCTGGAATAAAAAGTATTAAGGCAGCAATATATCCACAAGATAGTGAGTATTTCTTTTATCTTTCTAAGCCTGATGGAGAAACCGTTTTTAGTAAAACTTTTGATGAACATATACAAGCTAAGAATAAATATTTAAAATGAAAAAAATATTATTTGTTATTGCGTACGATAATTTTAAAGACGAAGAGTATGCTATACCACGAAGTATTTTAAAAGATAAGGGTTTTAGTATTACTACTGTTAGTAACAAGAAAGGTATAGCTTTGGGGGTGAATGGTCTAGATGTTGAAATAAATTACCTAATTAACGAAATTGATATTAATGATTTTGATGTTTTAGTTTTTGTTGGTGGTTCTGGTTGTCTTAAGGCTCTAGACAATCAAGATTCTTATAATCTAATTAATCAAGCGAAAAAAGATGATAAGGTAATTACTGCAATATGTATTGCTCCTGTAATATTGGCTAAAGCTGGAGTTTTAAAGGGCAAAAAAGCCACGGTTTGGAGTTCACCAATGGATAAAAGTCCAATTAAGATATTAACTCAAAACGGAGCAATATTTGAAAATTTAGATGTTGTTGTTGATGGCAATATTATTACAGCAAATGGCCCACAGGCGGCCGAAGAGTTTGGTATAGTGATTTCTAAACATATTTAATAATTATGAAAAAAATAATAGTAGTCGTAATTATTGCCTTAGTTTGTTTTTATTGCACAAAAGAAGAAGAGAAATATATCTATTATCAAGCAGAAGAAAGTGAAATAGAAGAGGAAGTTTATTACCGAGAAGAATCATCTTTTGCAGAGAAAATGCCAAACCAGATAGTGGATTGTCTTTACAAAAGAGATGGTGTTCCTTCTCCAAAGGGTATTGCTTTTACTCCTGATGGTGAAGAATATTGGGTAACATCATTAATGAATAAGCATCGAGGAGTGATAGTTTTTGAAACTAATACTGGAAGTCACAAAAAAGATATTGTTTTACCAGATGGTGGGGCAGTAGAGATTATTTTCAATAAAAATGGGAGTATGGCTTATGTTAGTCAAATGGAAACGGGGAGGGTTTATGAAATAGACACTAAATCAAAAGAAATAACTAGAACTTTTGAAACAAAGAGTGCTTGGACCAAGGTTGTAATCTTATCCGAAGATGAAAGTATTCTTTATGCCTCTAATTGGTCTGGAAATAATATATCTGTTATTAGTTTAGAAACAGGAGAATTACTTGATCATATTCAAACTGTGAAAACACCAAGAGGAATTTATCCTACTAAAGATGGAAAATATTTATATGTTGCTGGTTTTGATGATGGTGAAATTCAAAAGATTAATCTTGAAACAAAAGAAAGTAATGTTATTTACAAAAATGGGGGAGCGATGCGACATATTGTTGCCGATGAAGAAAGAGGTATTTTATATTTTTCTGACATGGCAAATGCAAAAATATATAAAGTATATTTAAAAGATGATAAAGTAGAGGAATTTATCAAAACAGAAAAGAATCCAAATACAATTGTTTTAACAGAAGATAAAAATATTTTAATAGTTTCAAATAGGGGAACGAATAATAACGAAAGTTACTATATCCCTGGACCTGATTGGGGCACGGTAATGTTTTTTGATACTGCTACGGGTAATATGTTAGATGTGGTTATTGGTGGAAATCAGCCAACTGGGCTTGCTGTTTACAAAAATAGGGTTGTTTACTCAAACTTTTTAGATGGCAATATTGTTATGTGTTTAATGCCTACATATGATGAATTTTTGAAAGGAAACGGTGGTGCAAGTGTTAATTTTCGTGAGTATATATTAAAATGAATTCTAAATATCTTAAACGGAATTATAGCTTATGTCGCGAAGCAGATGATTTTATAGAAAAATGATTGGTTCGTGTTAATGGCACTATCGTTATTAGTGACTATATGATAGAGGAGGGTGATGTTGTTGAGATATACAGATGAGACAAAGATTATTGATAATAATACCTTGAGAATTATTTTAAACGAAGGGAAAAAGCATCAAATTAGAATTGTGCTTGATAGTGTTGTCATAACTATTATATCCTTTAAAAGGGTTTGTATTGGTAATATTAATTAAGATATGACTGCTAATAATAAGTTTATAGCTCAATTGAGTTCGTTAAGGTTTTTTGCCGCTATAGCTGTGGTGATATTTCATTTTGGAAAATGGAGTTTTCCGTTTAATAGTTTTCCTTATACTAATGCTATGCATTTAGCAGTTAGTTTTTTCTTTGTTCTGTCTGGTTTTATTATGATTATAAATTATAATGAATTAAAAGAATTTTCTTACATAAAAGCAGGTAATTTCTATTTTAAAAGATTAATTCGGATTGTTCCTTTATATATTATTGCGCTTATAGTTTTGTTTTTTGTCTCTTTTTTTGTTGATAACGATATATCTATTTCTTTTGATGGATTTATTCAAAGCTTATTTTTTCTACAAGCATGGTTTCCAACTAATGCGCTATCAGTTAATTTTCCAGGATGGTCAATTTCTGTAGAAATGTTTTTTTATTTATTGTTCCCTTTCATTGTTCCGTTGTTTTTTAATAATAGTAAGATATCAAAATATGTTTTTTTGTTTTGGTTAGTCAGTAGTATTATATTCTTGTGGTTATTTTTTAATTTAGATCAAACAGACATATTTATTAAAAACTTTACTAAGTTCTTTCCCTTACTCCATTTGAATCAATTTTTAATTGGGATGATGGCTGGTTTGGTGTTTTTAAAAAACAAGATGAATGGTAATATTTATTTTATTCTTGCAATGTTATTTTTAATAGTTTATTTACCGCTTGTTCCGGATAATTTCATTAATCATAATGGGTTAATTGCACCAATTTTCGCCTTTCTTATTTTAGGAGCAGCAACATCTACTTCGGTAATAAAAAAAATATTATCTTGGCCATTGTTAGTAAAAGGGGGTGAAGCTAGCTATGGGATTTATATTCTTCAATTCCCAGTATATTTAATCATATATCAATTTTACAGAGTAACTAACACTTATGAATATTTAGGAGAAGAGGGTAGATTTTATATATATCTTTTGTTCCTTATTTTATTTTGCTATATATCGTCAAAAACATTAGAAGCTTGGCCCAAGAAATATCTCTTGACTAAAAACTAAAAAATTGATATTGTTTAATCAACCGCAGACAAGAGGTAATATTAAATCCTCTCGAGGTATAACTGAAAAGGTCGTCCTTTGTCTGCGTGTATTTACGTAGTTTTTTATTTTAAAAAATATGCCTTTAACCAAAGAAAAAAAACAAGAGATAGTTAAAGATTTAGACGAGAAGATCAAAAAACAAAAAGCAATGATCTTTGTAAACTTTAAAGGTCTTAAAATGGATGAAATATCCAAATTAAGAAGTGAGCTTAGAAAGAGCGATGCCGGGTTTACAGTTTTTAAGAAAACATTAATGAATATTGCTTTTAAAAATAACCAAATAGATGTTGATGCTAAAGAGCTTAAAGAAGAGGTTGGTGTTGTTTTTGGTTTTTCAGATCCAATTTCTCCAGCTAAGATTGCTTATAACTTTTCGAAAGACAATCCAAACCTTAAAATAGTTAGTGGGTTTATGGATGGAAGTGTTATTTCCGAAGAACAAGTTTTAGAATTAGCTAAACTTCCTAGTCGAGAAGAGCTTTTAGGCAAATTAGTTGGAACAATTCAAGCTCCAATTTCTGGTTTCGTTGCTGTATTGGAGGGGAACATTAAAGGTTTAATTTACACACTTAAACAAGTCAAGTCCTAAGAAATAAGATTTGGCTTTTAAAAAAATGACAGAAGAAATAAAGAAAGATGAAGAAGTACAAGTTCCTGAAAAATTTGCTAAAATTGTAGAAGAAATTTCTAATATGTCAGTTTTAGATCTCTCAGAACTTGTAGGAGTTTTAGAGAAGAAGTTTGGAGTTTCTGCATCTATGCCTATGGCTGTTGTTGCTCCTGTGGCTACTCAGGCTGGTGGTGACACTGATGCAGAAGAGAAGAGCTCATTTGATATTGAGCTTAGTGGGGTTGGTGATAAAAAGATAGAGGTAATTAAAATTGTTAGAGATATTACCGGAAAAGGTCTTAAAGAGGCCAAAGACTTAGTTGACGGAGCAATAAATTCACCTCAAATAGTTTCTGAAGGTGTAAGTAAAGAAGATGCTGAGGAAATAAAGAAGAAGTTTGAAGCAGCTGGTGCTACAATTACACTTAAATAGTGGTTTCGTAGATAGTATTACTATTTAAGATATATAGTTTATTATCAGATATTTGGATTTGTTTTAGGTTGTTGAACTTTTCACTCCAAATTTGTTTAACCAGTTTACCATTTTTATCTAACACAATAATTCTATTGTGAGATGAATCTAAGACAAAGAGGTAATCAGTCTGACTAGAAGTTAATATCTGAATAAAGTTTTTAGAGCTTGGAAATATATCAAAATTAATATCTGCCAAGTGTTCACCAAGATAATATTTAGATATTTGATTTCCCTGCTGTAAAATCCAAATATGACCATCGACTGACATTGAAATAATGTCAGTCGGTTGTTTTAATGGAGATTTTAACCAATTATTATAGCTATCTAAATTATATTTTATTATTTCTTGGCCACTAGTAAAATATATATTAGCTAAATATGGTGTTAGGTTATCAATGTTATTCTTTTCAATTTGTTTGATTTCGCTAATTTGATTGTTTTTTAATTCTAACAATTTATTTGGTTTTGAAAACAAAATAATTCTGTTTTGAAACTCAAATATTGAATCTATTGGCAAGTTAGATTTGTATTCTTTATCTGATATTACTAAGTTGTCACTATATCCATAGTTGTTTAGAAATATTCCTTTAATGTCTTTTTCAAATTCTTTGATTTTTTTAATTTCGTCTACTCTTTCTATTTTAGCCAATGAATCAATAATATTTTGAACTTCTTTTGCCTCAGTTTCTTTGTATAGTGCATCTAGCAGTGGAAGAGACTCTTCTTTTGTTATATCAATCTGAACTAATCTCTCTTCTATATTAATATCTTTGGCAATTTCTTTTTCTTTTTTTCCAAAGATAAAAGAACCAACTAAAAGTATTAGTCCAAGTGCAATTAATGGTTTTAATATATTTTTAAAATCACTATCAATTTTTAGTGTTTTTTTATTGGCAATTCTTTTAATATTATAATAGAGTTCTTTTATTGAAAAGTCTACTTCTATTTCTTCTAATAAGGCGCTTTTCTTTTTAGGAACATTTTTGTTATCTAATAGAAAGAATGTTCCTGATGATTTTTCTAAGTCTTTTTTAATCGGATCAATAATTTCATCTATAGTTTTTTGGTCTAGGAATAGGGTTTTTGATATTTTTTCTAGTATTTTCTTTTTTTCTACTATTTTTTGCAATTCTTCTGAAACGATACATAACCTGTCACCGTAAACCATTTTTCCTGAAATAATACTTCCAAAGAAGCTAGAAGTTTTCTTATCTTTGTTATTCAGTTCAGAGTGGTTTTCATATTTCAAAAGGTAAATTTTAGATTTACCTATTTTAGCCAAATGAATTTCTCCTTGGTCTTGAGAAACTATTACTAAGTTTAAATTACCTATCCAGCCAGTATTATTTCTAGCTATTTCAATTTTAAAATATTCATTTATCTTAATTAAACATTCTTGAAGGGCTTTTTCGTGATTTTCAGGCTCGTTAAGGGCATATTCGTCCTTTATCATTCTAATAATATTGGTTAAGAATTTTTCATTTCCCGGAACAATTCTTTTTTGTTCACCAATAATGTATAAGTTGCGTTCACTTGATTCAAACTCTTGAAAGAGGTTTTCTACTTTTTTTGTTTTTATTCTTGGATTAAATTGAAATTCAAATATTTGCATAATTAATAAGGGTATTATAGTATTTTTTAAAATAATGTGCAATATTAGTATAGGAGTCCATAGCTCAGGGGTAGAGCGTTCGGTTCACATCCGAAAGGTCGATGGTTCAAATCCATCTGGACTCACACTGTTCAAAAATTAGTTTATGTGGTATGCTGTCATTAGCACTTTTACAATTTGTGCGGAGGAAGAAATGGACATAGTTAACATTGTTGATAAGGAAGGAACCATAATTGAAATGGTTTCTAATGAGCGGATTGTCGGAAAACATCTTTCAGATATCATTCCGAAAGATGATGTTGCGATAGCCCTAGGGGTTATTGCAAAAGTGCTTGTTACTCAGCAGTCGGAGACTGTTGAGTATGAGCTTGATGGGAGCGTATTTAGTATAAATATATTTCCATTTGGAGAAGAGAGGGTGATTATCTCTGTTAGTGACATAACAGAGAAGAAGAGATTGGAGCGGGCTATTAGGGCCACTAATCAAAAACTACAGTTATTATCCCAAATAACTCGCCATGACATTTTAAACAATATTATGGTTGCTCAGGGCTATCTTTATTTCGTAATAGAAAAAGATATTTTAGACGAAGCATCTTTGAGGTATTTAAAAGATGCTTCTAGTGCGGTCACAAAAATACAGGAAATCGTAGACTTTACCAGAGTCTACGATAATATGGGTCAGGATCCGTTATGGGTCCGAATAGAGGATATTGTCTCAAAACTTTATGGCAATATTCAGTGTGATTGTCATGATTTTGAAATATACGCTGATCCAATGATTAGCAAGGTTTTTGATAACCTGCTAGATAATAGTAAAAGGCATGGTCAGTCAAAAAATATCTTCATTAAATGTGAGGAGATAGATCAGGGCCTTGTCATAATCTGGGAAGATGATGGGTCTGGTATTCCCGAAGCCGATAAAGAAAGAATATTTAATAAAGGCTTTGGTAAAAATACGGGGCTAGGCCTCTTTCTCTGCAAAGAAATTCTTGAAATTACAGGAATTTCTATAAAAGAAACTGGCAATAAAGGAGCAAGGTTTGAAATGATTGTTCCCAAAGACAGATACAAAAGAGGACAAAAGCCCTCTTGTTTTTTTATTTAATAATTGATATCATCAATTTATGAATATTATAGATTGTTTAATTATATTTATTGTTGCAGTTGTTATTCTCTGGTTGTTTTTATACCAATTTCCTTGGTTGTAGAAAGACCGCTTTGTTGAGCGGTCTTTTTTTATTACTTTTCATTATTGTCTTCAATGTCATCTTCAATATCGTCAATTTCGTCTATATCATCGTCTAGCAAGTCATCATCTATTTCATCATCGTCTATTAAATCTTCTTCTATTTCATCTAATTCATCTTCGTCTTGTGCTACGAGTGGCATAATTGTTTTTTCAATAATCATATTTTTATTTTTTAAAAGTCTTTTTTCGACCTTTTGTATTTACAAGAGCATTATAAGAAAGATGATTTTCTTGTCAATACCTCTAAAATAAGTATAATGATTTTAAGGATATGAAACCTAACAGTATAATTTTAAATTGGTTTGAATGGTATTTATTTGATGCTCCTCTTTTTATAATAAAAACATTTAGAGATATTATTGTTTTTAATTTTGATTTCTTTTCCATCGGTTTTCTTTTTAAAACAATGTTTTGTTATTGGCACAATTATAGTTGGTCATTTGATAGGGGATCGGGTCCATTAAATTATATCAATGTTTTGTTTGGAAATTTTATTTCTCGAATCTTGGGAGGATTTGTGAGATTGTTAACAATTATTGTTGGCGTTATTTCAGGATTTAGTTTGTTTTTGATAGGTGGGTTAGTGCTTGTGTTTTGGTTTTTGTCCCCTATCATTATAATAATATCTTTTGTTTTGGGTATTACACTATTATGGTAATAAAAGAAAAATTTAATACATCTAGCGCTTTAATATTTAATGCAGTGACGATGAATCGCTTTATTATTTTTAGAAAAGCCAGATTATTTAAAACAATATTTTTTCTTCTTTTTGTAATATCTCTTTTTTATTTTTTAATAATAGATGATAGTTTTGTTGGATTAATATTTTTATTCTTTTCTTTCTTTTTAATATTTTTCCAAATTGAGTATTTCTTTAATTTAAAGTTAAAATATCCCAAGATAAAAGATAGTGAAAATATTGCCGAGCTATTTAATTTTGATGTAGCAAGGTCTTTCTCTACTGATACCTGTAAATTTTTATACAATTTATTAGATGATAGTGATTTTACTTTTGTTTTTTCTAGGCTAGGTATTGATATTAAAGAAGTACGAACATTATTAAAAACTACTAAAGATAATGATGATATCTGGACTTTATTATTAGGGTCTCTTAAAGAATCAAAGGCTAGAGGGGGAGTGCGAATCAAAAAAAACGATGTTTTAATCTTTGCATCAGAAAACCATTTTATTTTAAAAGAAGTGTTTAAAGCCTACGATGTTTCTTCTGATGATGTGCGTAATGTTTTTAGCTGGATATATAATATGCGCAAGAAAGAAGAAAACAAAAAAAAGTTTTGGAAATGGGAAAATCTTATTAAAAAAGGATCGTTAGCTAAAGATTGGGCTTCGGGCTATACCATAATGCTTGATAAGTTTTCTATTAATTGGACTGATTATTTTAAAAGAAATGGATTCCCTGATATTATTGGACACAAGAAACAAATTGAAGAGACTGAGAGAGTTTTAGCTAAGAGCAACATTAATAATGTATTATTAGTTGGAGATCCAGGAGTGGGTAGGGTTTGTATAATTCGTGCTTTAGCCAAAAAGATGTTTTATGGTACTAGTTTGGCTAATCTTAATTATAAAAGAGTAATTGAACTAGATATTCCTTTTTTAATAGCCAATGTTGATAATAATGAAGAATTAGAAAACATTTTAGATCACATATTTAGAGAAGTTGTTAATTCGGGTAACACTGTTTTATTTATTAACGATATTCATAATTTTTTATTAGGTGAGTCTAAACCAGGTAAGGTTGATATATCGGGAGTATTAGCAAATTATCTTCCCCTTGCTTCTTTTCCGATTATTGGAATTACCGATTATACTGGCTATAGGAATATTAACAATAACTCCTCGGTTGGATCTTTTTTTGAAAAAATAGATGTTTTTGAGTTATCTCCGGCAGATACAATAATCTTTTTGCAAAGACAGTCTATTAATATGGAGTTTAAGTATCGAAAAATAATATCGTATCAAGCCATAAAAGAAATTGTTGCTTGCTCTGAAAGATATATTCCCGAAGAGCCATTTCCTAAAAAAGCTCTAGATTTATTAGACGAGGCAATGATGTATATTAGTCAAACCAACGAAAAGACACTTTTGCCTGAGCACATCCGTAAAATAGTTTCTCGTAAAATGAATATTCCAATTGGGGTAATGGATACTCAAGAAAAAGATATTTTAATGAATCTTGAGTCGTTGATCCATAAAAGACTAATTAATCAAGAAAGTGCAGTAAAAGAAATATCTTCAGCTCTAAGAAGGTCTCGTTCAGACATTTCTTCTTATGATAAGCCGATAGGTTCATTTCTTTTTATTGGTCCAACTGGGGTAGGAAAGACCGAAACAGCCAAAGCTTTAGCCGAAGTTTATTTCAAAAATGTAAGAAATATGATTCGTATTGATATGTCTGAGTTTCAAACTTTAGGTGATATTGAAAGATTAATTGGCTCTTCTAGTAGAGAGGGAATATTAACAAGCCAGGTTAAGCAAAAGCCATTCTCTTTAGTTTTACTAGATGAATTAGAAAAAGCTCATAGCGATGTTTTAAATGTTTTCTTGCAAATACTAGATGAAGGTAGTGTTACTGATGGTTTGGGTCAAAAAGTTGATTTCAAAAATTGTATTATTATCGCAACTAGTAATGCTGGAAGTAATTTAATATTAGAAAAAGACAATATGAGTGGAGAGTCTTTAAAATTAGAGCTTTTAAATTATTTCTTTAAAGAATCAATTTTCAAACCTGAATTTATTAACCGTTTTAGTTCAGTTATCCTTTTTGAGCCATTAAGTAAGGAACATCTTTTAGATATTGCTCAATTAATTTTAAATAGAATCAAAAATAATTTAGAAGAAAAGGGGATTGAGTTTGAGATTACTGAAGAATTGAAAAAAGAAATTGTTAACATTGGCTACAATCCAGTTTTTGGGGCTCGTGAAATAAAAAGAGTTATTCAAGACAAAGTAGAAAATACTTTAGCCGATGGATTAATATCAGGAACCATTAAAAAGGGAAGTACTGTGAAGATTGTTGGGTCTAATTTTGAATTAGTATTGACAAATTAACTATGGGTGATATAATATGAGTATGACTAAATTAAGGACTATTGTATTTCCTTGTGCTAGTAATAATTATCGGTCGTTAATATTGAGTGGTTCTTTTTTATCTTATCTTCTATTCTTGCTTATCTTAATTAATTTCATTGGGATGTTTTTGTTTTTAGCGATTCCTAATTTTTCCTTTTTTGCCGATGTTAGTAGGGAAGTATTAGTTCAGTTAACTAACCAAGAAAGAATTAATTATGGATTAAATCCATTAGTAGAAAATGAGCAGCTAAATCAAACTGCTTACTTAAAAGCGCAAGATATGATTTCTAATAACTATTTTTCTCATTGGAGTCCTAGCGGTGTGTCCCCATGGTACTGGTTTAGAGTATCGGGCTACAATTATTCTTATGCGGGAGAAAATCTAGCTGCAGGTTTTCTAGATTCTGCCAATGTTCATAGTTCTTGGATCCAATCTCCAAGTCACAAAGCAAACATACTATCAAGTAATTATACCGAGATTGGGCTAGCTGTAGTAGAGGGTGATTTTTATGGACAAAAAACATATTTTGCAGTTCAGGTTTTTGGATCTCCGAATGATAAGCAAGCAATTGAGAGTAAAGAAGAGTTTGTTTTTGTTGAGGAGCCAAAAACATATCCTTTTGTTTTGGGTGACTATGATACTGGAGTATATATATCTAGCGAAAACCAAAATATTGTTGAGGCTGAGCCAACTTTAGTTGGTAACTTAATTTTAAAATATGATGAAATAGCCAAGAGAGCAAGCCTCTTCTCAGTATTATTTGTTGGCTTTATTATTACTAGTAATGTATTTTTAATGTTTGATACTCAAAACAATGATTTAATATTTAAAGGATTTAAGTTTTTAATTTTATTCACCATTATCCACTATTTTAATTACTCTACAATACTTAGCTGTGTTGTTGAAGGTCCTTGGATTAGTTAATTACAAATATGCATAACTCAAGAATTAATACTTTATTAAAAATGTTTCTATTAGTGTTTGTAGTAAACATTATTGTTTTGAATTGGAATGATATTTCTTGGCTTTTTAATCGTAATTATGCCATTGAAGGAATAGAAAGTATTATTAAAGAAAAAGAAGAGGTAATTTACTACGATAAAGAAAATAGTATTGAAATTGAAGCAATTGATATTATTGCCCCTTTAATTATACCAGACAATGAATCAGATGATGCGATATACAATGCATTAAAAAGGGGAGTATCTCATTTTCCAGGATCATCTCTGCCAGGGGAGGGCGGTCAAGTTATTATTTTAGGTCATTCAGCTCCGCCAGGTTGGCCAAATATTAATTATGATTGGGTTTTTAGTAAAGCTGAGACTCTTGAATTAGGTGAAGAGATTAAAATATATTTCAATAACAAATTATATACTTATGAAATTACTGATAGTATAATACTAGAAGTAGGAGAGGATGTTCCCAAGTATGATTCTGGAGAAGAAGAAATTATTCTTTTAAGTTGTTGGCCACCAGGAAAAAACATTAAAAGACTAGGAATTCGTGGGGTTTTAAAGTAACCCCACTTTACTTTTTTTTAAAAAAGAAGTATAAGGGGGACTATGAGGCTGGAATGGGATGTTCTAGTCGCCGTTATTATATTAATAATGGCGACGGGTTATTGCTACTATATTCAAATAGTAGCATGAACAAAAGGGGAGAGTGCATTGCATCTCCCCATTATTTTTCCTCTTTTCTTTTTTTATCCAATAATAAATATGTTATTGCAAGGGCTTGACAAAAAAATATAGTTTGGTATAGTGGAGACAATCTCGATTTACAGAAAGACTTGTTCTTTGAAAGGTGAGTCGAGGAGGATAGTTATGGAGGAGGAAATTTCAGCTCCTCCAGCGTCCCAGAAGGGATGGCTGGAGAGGCACGGAATGAAGATCGTCGCAGGGGGACTTGTCCTCCTTGTGGCAATCTTCCTCCTGGCCGCCTTTGGCGGTTCGGGAGACAGCAGTGGGGATATCCCCGTAATCGTTGAACAGATGCCCCCACGAACGTGGGGTGAGGTACTCGCTCTTATGAGCGAGGACGAGGCCTTCAGGGTCTTCGTCCAAGAGGCTTTCTGCCTCACGGGCGAAGACCTCTCGGAGGTCTTAGTACCGCTGGAGAATGCTGGGAAGTCCCCAGCTTGGGTGTATCCACAAGGGTATGCCCAAGCGGGCGGAAAGGCCGTTGGCGTTATTGCCTCACGGCCAACCAGCTGGGCCAGGATCCAGCAGGTTTTGGAGACCGATACGGTTTTTAGGACCTACTGGTCCTGGTTCACGGGAATGGACCAGGAGGAGATTAACTCCTACCTTGAGCTAGAGGCTCAAGGTTGGGAGGTATTCTGGACATTCCCCGAAGGGAAAGTCCAGTTAGTTTCCCAAAATAGGGGGAATTACCTCCTAGGCACACAGGAAGTAATTCCTGTTTGTCCGAGCCAGCCAACGGTAACTCAGCCAACGGTAACCCAGCCAACGGTAACCCAGCCTGGTGTGACCGACGTTCAGTCGGTTACACCTGGCGAAGCCAGAGTTTGGGCAACACCGCCCTTCAAGCTCTACTGGGAGACTGAGGGCGGGCAGTCCTGGGGAGACTTCTTTGAAGTCAACTCAGGCTCCCGTGTTGAGGGGGAGAGCATCATGGTATGGATGCCTCCTCCCGAGGGGCTTGTCCGCCCCGTTCTCAAAACGGGTGATGGCAAGCTCCTTTATGGGGCTTGGGTGTAGTTCTTTGAACAAAGGGAATCAGAATGTTAAACCTGATTCCCATATTTTTAAAGGTTTTAATTATCAATTAAAGTTTTTAAAGATATATGATGATGAATTTAATTAAAAACAGAATAGTTTCTTTAAGCACAATAATGTTTTTCTTTCTTGTGTTTTTTGTCGTTGCTGATACCGCTTATGCCACTAGTGGAAATATTACTTGTGGTCCTAAAACAGATAATTCTATTCAAATTAACTACGAATACTTTAATGCATCTGAAAATGTAGAGCTTTTTAGTGGTAATTCTAAAATAGCAGATCTTGGATGGGGAACTAATAGTGGTAGTTATGTTCACAAAGGGCTAAATACCAACTTTGTATATGAATATCATTTAGTAATTGGTGGCCTCGTAATAGATACAATTGAATGTGTTGCTAGCAAAACTGGTGGCACAACATGCAACTCTCCTGTTGCTACTACATATAGTGCTGAATCTATTACTTCTAAATCAGCAGTATTGAATGGCGATGTTGAGGTTTACGATGAATATACTCAGTTTTGGTTTGAATACGGAGAATCACAATATCACCTTAATAATTCTACTAACAAGCAAGGCATATATTCTAGCGATAGTATTAGCAGAACTATTGAGTTTTTATCAAAAGATACAACATATTATTTTAGAGCTGTGGCTCAGAATAGTTGTGGGACAAGCTATGGTCAGATATTTAGTTTTAATACTAACAAATACGATGATGTTCGTGGCAATCTTAAATGTAGAGAATTTACAAGCGATAGTATAAGTGTTGAGTATAGTTTCAGTGAAGGAAACAATGTTTCACTCTTTAGAGGAAAGAATTTGATTAAAAACTGGGGAGTCTCTAATGATTTTGGCCTTTTTGAAGACACTAATTTAAGCAGTGGAAGTTATAATTATTATCTTAGAAATGGAGTTAACACTGGTTCTCCGCTAATAGCTTCGGTAATTTGCAGCACTAAGCAAGTTGTTGAATCAGCAGATTCTTTAACAATTCAAAAATTGGTAAGAAGTGTAGATAAAAACACCGAGTGGTTAGACTCTGTTACTGTAGCCCCAGGAGAGTTAATATCTTTTTATATCAAAGTTAAATCAGATGGATACACAAATAATGTAGTTGTAAGAGATGTTTTACCTAATGGATTAGTATATGCTGGAGGTCTAACCGTTGATAATGTTATTACTGCTGGAGACATAACTCAAGGAATTAATATCGGTAATTTATCTAAGGGACAAAGTAGGGTAGTTACTTTTAATGTTCGAGTAGCTCAAGAACAACAATTTGGAATTGGATCAACTAATCTTGTTAATACAGTTTATGCTTCTAGTGGTTCTAAGTCAGTTAGTGATACTGCTAAGGTGTTTGTAATGAAAGGCGTTGTTGCTGGAGTGGCAACCAATATTATAACAGGCATTACCAATAATAAGTTAATTGATTTTGTAATTTTACCACTACTCGTTACTCTAATTATATTTGTCCTATTTAGAAAACACATTTCTATTCTAGTAGAATGGCTTGAGAGAAAAAGAGAAGATGTTCTTGATTCTAGAGCTAAGAGAAAGTTGGAGAAGTTAAGAAAAGATTTAGTTTAATAATATGATGAATTTAAACTACAACAGAATAATCTTTTTATTAGCAATAATAATGTTTTTCTCTTTTGCTTTTTTTGCTGTTGGGGAACAAGCTTATGCTGCCAGTGGTTCAATTAGTTGTGAATCTGTTACTAATAATTCTATAAAATTAAAATATAATTATGTTAGCCCAGATTCTCAGGTTGAGATTCGTCGAGGAGCTACATTGGTAACAACTCTTTTTTCAGGTACTAGATCTGGATATTATACGAACTCAGGATTAAGCTCCAATACTAAATATACTTACTATTTAAGAACTACTGCCGGACAAACGCTAAGTACCGTATCTTGCACTACTAGTGGGGGAACTACACC
>MWBX01000003.1 GCA_002069755.1 Parcubacteria group bacterium ADurb.Bin247 | reverse complement strand
ATGGCTCTGCTTGGGTTGCCCTACCTAGTACAGTTAACAAAACAACCAATACTGTTACAGCTACTACTAAGCAATTTAGCAACTTTGCCCTGATGGGAAAAGAAAAGACGGAAGACGAAGAAGAGACTACTATTGTTACCGAAGGTATGACAGAAGAGCAACTAAGAGCCGAAATTGCTAGATTAATAGCTTTAATCTCTGCCCTACAAGCTCAAATGGCTCAAGCACAAGGTGTTCCCTCTCCAGCCTGTGAAGGAGTAACATTTAGTAGAAGTTTGTCTTTAGGTGCAACAGGAAACGATGTTAAGTGTTTACAAACAATACTAAATAGATCAGCAGATACACAAGTGGCTGCGTTTGGCGTTGGTTCTTCTGGAAACGAAACAAACTATTTTGGTAACTTAACAAGATTAGCGGTCATCAAGTTCCAAAACAAGTATGCTTCAGAGGTTTTAACTCCAATAGGATTAACTACTGGTACTGGTTATGTGGGAAGTCAGACCATAGCTAAGATTAATCAGTTGTTAGGGAGATAATACTTAATACAGTATACTAGATCAAGGGCCCATATATTTATGGGCTCTTGGATTTATTACTTTTCTTTAGTATAATGCGATATAATAAAATGATTAAAAAATCATATCTTTTACTGATATTGACATTTTTGTTTTTTGGTTCCTTCCTGGGTGTTATTGATGGTTATACCAAAGACAATCCAGAAAAAGAAATTAGTAGCGCCTATGTAGAGGGTGAAGTTTTAGTAAAATACAAGGATAGCGAAATCAATTTACAGAATGCTTCAGGAAGAGTTACTGCTTTTAGTGTTTTTCAGTCTAAATCATTAGAGTTAGAAGAAAATTTAAGAGATTCTAATATCTCTCTTTTAAAGATTAAAGATAACAAAAGTGTTGAAGAGAAGACAAGAGAAATTGAGAGTAACTCTAGTAATGAGAGTACAAACGGCCCTATTATTGTCGCTATAATAGATACAGGCATTAGATTAAGGCGTCAAGCGCCTTAAGCAAAAGCCCACCTCCACTTGTAGTAGGTTTTTTGCTTGTTTTATGATATTATCATTTTATGAAATCAAAGATTATTGCTTGGTTTAAGGGCATCTTAAAGAAAAGTGAGAAGTATACTGAAACAGATATGACTTATGCTGTTAAGGGTAGCTTTTGGATTATTTTAGCTAATTTAGGCATATTTGCTGTTTCTTTTGCTAAAATGATTGCTTTTGGTAGGTATGCTAGTCCCGAAGTATATGGAACATACAATTTTATCATTTCTATGGCTGGGATACTCAGCATATTTGCTTTGTCTGGGATATCTACTTCTTTAGTAAAAGCAATTGCTCAGAACAAAGATGGTACTCTTCTCTTAGCAGTAAAAGAAAAAATTAAGTTTGGCTTAATTGGTTCTTTGTTTTCTTTTGGTGCTAGTTGTTGGTATTTGTATAACAATAATACAACACTGTGGCTTGGGTTTTTAGCAGTGGCAATAGCTCTCCCGTTTTATAATGCTTTTGCATTGTATTCATCTTTTTGGTTTGGCAAAAAGAATTTTGAGAAAAAAGGCAAGTATGAGTTTACTTCTGCAGCTATAACAGCAGTTTTGGTAATTGCTACAATTATGGTAACCCAAAACCCAGCATATATGATAATTGTTCTTTTTGGATCTAATACCATTTTACATGGCTTTTTTCTCTTAAGAACACTAAAGCAAAAAGAAAACAATGATGTTTTCTTAGGAGCAATTGGTTTTGGCAAGCATTTAACAGTAATGAGTGCTATTGGAACAGTAGTTGACCATATTGATAAAATCATATTATGGAAGCTCTTTGGGCCAGTGCAGTTAGCTACTTATGCTTTTGCTCAGATACCGGTGCAATATATTCAAGGCATTATTCCTATTGGTGCTTTGGCTTTACCTAAGATGGGAGAGAAGAGTGTTGGAAGTATAAAGTTGGGGATAATCAAAAAGTTTAAGAAGCTCTTTTTAATAACCATTCCAGCAACAATAGTAGTTATTCTCTTGGCTCCATATCTCTACACTCTGTTTATTCCTCAATATATGGACTCTGTTCCATATTTCCAGCTATTTGCCCTTTTAATCCTACTTTCTCCCTTTGGACTAATATCTACTGCCATTACCGCTGAAATGCGCTCTCGCGACCTATACATCATCAATACAGTTACTCCTGTATTGAAGATAGGATTGTTTTTAGTGCTTATTCCACTATTTGGTGTTTGGGGCTTGGTTTGGGCAATAGTTTTGACTACAGTTTTTAGTGGTTTGCTTTCACTATTCTTTTTTAATAAGATAGTTTGAGTTTATCCCTTTTATTTGTTATAATAGTTTTATGAATATTTGAAACAATGAAAAAAGCATTAATTACAGGTGGAGCAGGATTTATTGGAAGTCATCTTGTGGATAGATTGATTGAAGATGGCTTTAGCGTTGTTGTAGTTGATAACTTGTCTACTGGGGATAAAAAGAATCTTAATCCAAAGGCGAAGTTCTACAAGTTAGATATTTGTAGCCCTAAACTTGTAGATGTTTTTAAAAAAGAAAAACCAGAATATGTTTTTCATTTAGCAGCTCAAATTGATGTTAGAAAGTCGGTTGAAGATCCTATATCAAGCGCCAGTACAAATATATTGGGGAGTTTGAATTTATTAGAATGTTCTAGAGTTTTTAATATTAAGAAGTTTATCTTTACATCTACTGGTGGCGCGATATATGGCGATGCCAATATTATACCAACTCCTGAGAGCTACACCGAAGAACCACTTTCTCCTTATGGAATAGAAAAGCTTTCAATTGATAAATATCTAAATTATTACTATAATATTTTTAAGCTATCATATATCTCTTTAAGGCTTGGTAATGTGTATGGTTCAAGACAAAACTCTAAAGGTGAAGCAGGAGTTGTTGCGATATTTTGTGACAATATGCTTCAAGGCAAGAAGCCAATACTATATGGTTCTGGTAAAAACACCAGAGATTTTGTTTTTGTAGCGGATGTTGTTAATGCTTTGTTTTTGGCAATGAAGTCTAGTAAAACCGGAGTTTACAACATTGGAACGGGCAAAGAAACAAATATCAATCAAATATTGAAGAATTTGAAAATGTTGATAGATCCAAAATGCAAAGAAATTCGAGAGCAGGCAAAGAAAGGAGAACAGAAGAGAAGTTGTCTAGACAACAGAAAAGCAAAGAGGGATTTAGGGTGGAAACCGAAGTATGATTTAGAAAAAGGCCTAGAAGAGACGGTTAATTGCTTTAAGAATGAAGGATGATGAAAAAAGCATTAATTACAGGTGGAGCAGGATTTATTGGAAGTCATCTCGCTAAGAGTTTGCTTGAGAAGGGGTACTCTGTAGTCATTGTTGATAATTTTAACGAATATTACGATTCTCAGTTAAAAAGAGACAGAATAAGCAAGATCTTAAATGGTCTTGATTTTAAATTATACGAGCTTGATATCTGTAATTTAAAGGAATTAAAGAGTGTCTTTGAAAAAGAGAAAATAGATATTATTTGCCACTTAGCAGCTCAAGCGGGAGTAAGGTATTCTATTGATAATCCTTTTGTTTATGAGAAGTCTAATGTATTAGGAACATTAAATATTCTTGAGTTAAGCAAAGACTATGGAGTTGAAAAGATTGTTTTTGCCTCTTCTTCTTCGGTTTATGGCAATTCTAATAAAGAATACTTTTCAGAAGAAGATGATACTAGTAGTCCAGTGTCCCTATACGCCGCTACCAAGAAAGCCACTGAGGTAATTTGCCATAGCTATCATACACTCTATGATATTCCAATGATTGGCTTGAGGTATTTTACGGTCTATGGCCCATACGGAAGACCAGATATGGCACTTTTTAAGTTTACTGATGCGATTATTAAAGGAGAGCCAATAGATGTTTTCGGAGATGGCAAAATGGAGCGAAGCTTTACATATATAGACGATATTGTATCCGGAACAATTAAAGCTATGGAGAGTGATTTCTTTTGGGAGATATTTAATCTTGGCTCAAAACCAGTTTCTTTACTTTCCCTTATTGAAGAAATTGAGAAAAATGCTAAAAAGAAATCAGAAAAGGTGTTTATGCCAATACAAAAAGGCGATGTTTTAAGAACTTCGGCTGATATATCAAAAGCAAAGAATTTACTTGATTGGGAACCTAAAACATCTATTGATGTTGGAGTTAGTAATTTTGTTAATTGGTATAGACAATATTATTCAATTTAATTTTGTTAAAATATGAAAATTTGTGTAATTGGAACAGGATATGTTGG
>MWBX01000002.1 GCA_002069755.1 Parcubacteria group bacterium ADurb.Bin247 | reverse complement strand
ATGGGGTTAATATTCACCTGTCAATATTAACCCTTAATAAATCATCGTGGATATCTTTTCGAACTCCTTTTGAGTGTTGGGGCGTTATATTTTAATATTAAAATAAAAAGGCATGCTCTCGGGCATACCTTTTTATTTTCTCTCTTTTAATATTGTTTCTAAAGTAATCTCTTTATCCCCTCTTAATACTTTCATTGTTATCTTGTCCCCAATTGCACAATCACTTAAAATATCATTCAACGTATTATCTTCATTAACATCTCTCCCATTTACCTCTAAAATAATATCATATTCTTTAACTCCTGCCTCGCTTGCACTTGAGTTTTTTGCAACCGCTGGCTCACCAAACATTTCTCTCACAACTAATGCTCCAAAAGCACAATTTAACTTGTTCTCTTTAGCAATTTGCTCATTTAACATTACATATTTTACTCCTAAGTAAGGTCTCTTGATTCTGCCTTCCTTTTTTATCTCAGCTAAATCTTCTTTAATATAGTTAATTGGCAAAGCAAAGCCAATATTTTCTGCTCCCATCACCATTGCCGTATTAATTCCAATAACTTCCCCATCCATATTAATCAGTGGCCCACCTGAATTACCCGGATTAATTGCCGCATCTGTCTGAATAAGGCCTCTTAAACAAGTTGATTTAACACTGAGATGTTCATTGTGAGCAGTGATTTTTCTACTTAGTCCTGAAACAATCCCAGCAGAAAGAGTATCTTCAAATTCTCCTAAAGGATTACCAGCGGCGATTACTAATTCTCCCAATTCAACCTTATCCGAGTCAGCTAATTTAAGAAAAGGAAAATCCTCCTTGTCTTTTATTTTAAGAATCGCAGTATCAGTTAATGGGTCTCTAGAAAGAACTTCTGCAATATATCGATGATCAGGATCACATATTACAGTATATTGCGCATCATCTTCCTCAACAATATGATTGCAAGTTAAAACATATCCATCTTTGGAAACAATAAAGGCCGAGCCACCCCCAATCTTCGTCTTTTGCTTCTCATTATTTATACTCTTAGGAAAAGCTACTTTTTCTCCTTGAAAAGGAAGAAAGTAAAAATCCTCTATCTTAGGCAAGTCCTTTGATGCAATTATTGTAATAACTGCAGGACAAACTTTTTTTGCTATTTCTACAATTGGTGATTTTTTTGTTTTCATTAGAAATATTTTAACACAAAAGTATATTGATAACAACAATCAATTATGATACTATTTCAAAAGAAAGTCCCCGTAGTTCAACGGATAGAACAAGAGACTCCTAAGCTCTAGATAAAGGTTCAATTCCTTTCGGGGACACAAGGTGCACATTAATAAAAAGGGCCTGTAGTATAATGGTATCACGAATCCATGGCATGGATTTAATCGGGGTTCGATTCCCCGCAGGTCCACCAATTACAAAATAATTTCCCACTACTTATGTTATACGGAAAGAAAATTTCCTAAAATTAGTTGTTCCGATATTTTAAAATGCAAGAATAAAAAAATGTACTAGTAAAGTTTTACTAGTATTTTTTGTAAGATACTTCATCTTTATTGCAACAAAATATGAATTGAAAACGACTTTCTTATTGCGGTTGACTGAAACAACAAAACAGATCCACCACCTATTTTATCTTTTGTCCTCGCTCTCTATTAGAGCTTACGTTTGCAATTTAAATAATTATTATCAAGAAAACATATGACAAAAAACACAAACAATCTCCCCTATTACAGATCAATTAATCTTCAAAAAGAAGAAAAGGTTTTTGCAAAATTCCTTCTTAGAAAAATTAGACCAAGATTAAAAGAAAAACTTCCGGAACATTATCTAATTCAATCAATTCCTTACAAAAAGCTGAGATTCATTAAAGAGAAGTCAAAATCATATCCCTATTTCTTAAAGTTTGACATTCGTCTCTACTATCCATCAATTTGCCATGAAACATTGAGTAAAGAAATAGAATCAATCTTTGGAAATTCGCCCTCAAGAAGAATGAAAAAGTATCTAAAAGATATTCTTCAATATTTAAACTCATCTCCATACGGTAAAGGAATATCAATAGGATCTTCCCTTTCCTATATCCTCTCTTGTATTTTCCTTCTTAATTTAGATTTGAAAATCCCTCGACCTTTTCTAAGACAAGCAGATGACTATATTATCTTCTGCAAAAACAAAAAAGAACCAGAAAAGATTTTAAGAGAAATAGTAAATCCAGAATTAAAAAGATTGAACTTGGAAATAAATGAAAAGAAACTAAAGTCAGGCAAGTTTCACCAAGACAAGGTTGATTTTATTGGTTTTGATTTCTATGCCGGACACTTTACCATCAAAGAAAGCAAAGTAAATGAATTCAAGGATAAGATTATTAAAATAACGCATCTTACTAAAAAGAAACCAGAAAAAGCAATCATTAAATTATTGAATAACCAAATCTTAGGTTTCGGACACTACTACAAGTATGCTTCTTGCAAACAAGACTTTGAAAAACTTGACGCTTTTATCCGTATGAGGTTACGCCGATACCTATCAAGAAACAAAGACAGTAGAAACAAACAAGGAAACTTACTACTAACTAAGGATATACACATCCATGCAATTCAAGTATTGCGCGTCTAAAAGAATGTTGATGTTTTTGCTTTAAATTATAGCTATTGCAATGGCTCATTATTCCTAAATAAGAATTGACTGTCTCTTTTATCTTTTCGTTCCCTTTTTTATTAAATACCGCATCATAAAAATTGTTCTTAATTCTTTTTGATATATATTTACGATATGGCTTAATTATTAACCCTAAATAAATTACTCCTTTTGAAGATTCCTGTAGGTATGTTTTCTTAGGATGTAAGCTTAAAAAAGACTCTCTGGCTAAGTAATTCTTTATCTCAAAAGCCACTCTTTTAAGATAATGCTTATCCTGGTGAACAATTAACATATCATCTACATATCGGCCATAGTACTTTATCTTTAATTCATTTTTAATAAAATGATCTAGCTTATTTAAATAAACATTACCGAATAATTGTGATGTTAAATTTCCTATTGGTAATCCGCAACCATTTTCAGCTGAAAACAAGCTCTTGCCCTTTGGTAAACCGTTCCAATCTTTTCTTTTCCCTTTAATAATACAATTCTTTGTTGGGTCAGAAAAAATAATCACTCTTAATAGTTCTTTTACTAACAAAAAACTAAAACCAAGGTCTCCTCTTTTTCTGTCTTTTTCTTTTTTAATTTCAGAAATTGTTAAATCAAATAATAGTTTTTTATTAATAGACATAAAATAACTTTTAATATCAACCTTTAGAATATAGCAATTTTGATGATAATTTAAAGAACAAGAACGGATAAAATGTTCCGTTCTTTTTATACCATAATGAACGCCCTTGCCTTGTCTGCAACTATAGGCATCATTAATGAATTTTCTTTCAAATATTGGAGAAATATAGTTATAGACTAAATGATGAACCACTCTATCTCTAAAGTCCGCAGCGAATATCTCCCTTTTGACTGGTTTATTCACAACAAAACAAATACTTGGTTTTAAAGTATATTTTCCCGAAATGATTTCTTCAAATAAGGAAAATATATTTTCTTCAAGATTTAATTCAAACTTTAGTGCATTAATTGTATTTCTTTTGTTCTTTCTAGCATCAAAATATGCCTTAAATAAATCTTCTAATAATTGATCTTCGTCAAGATCAGGAAAAATACTATTTTTCTTTTGGAAAAGTATTGCTTGTTGCATTTGATGTATAAAATAAATTATTATTACAAAGTCAGTGTCTGCCTAATTAATGCCTATTGAATAATTTTAGTCATACAAGAATATATTAATTAGGCAAGACACCGTCTAAGTCCCAAAAAGGCAGCGGACCGAAAAGCCGTTTGCCTTAGAATTGGTATTGCGGTTGACGGTAGAGTAGCTAGTGTTCAAGTTCCTGTTCCAAGCTGAGGAGCCACTCCCAGTAGACGACCAAAAGTTCGTATTGGAACCCATATTGTTGAAGCTACCATCGGTATTGCGGTTACCGGACAACTACCAATAAAAAACAATCACTGTACTCTTCTTTTCGCAGAATATTATTAATATCCCACTCAAGAATGCCTCTCGAATACTGAAAAGACAGAGTGTTTAATAAGAGAAGCTATTCCTTGTTAAGAACAATTCAACAATTAACAAGGGGATTGTCGGACTTAAAGCGCTCACTCATTTATGCCTTGACATAAATAACTCTGGCGCTATGTTTAATTATATTAAAAACTAAGTATTTACTGATTTTTGCCATCCTGATATTTGTTTTGATGTATTTTGAATATTCTTATTTACTCTTACAAAAGCTCTTAAGCTTATTATCTTTAAGTCTTTAGCTAAACGAACAAGCAATCTAACTGTTTCTAGTTTTTCTCTTGCTTCACTTAATGCCTCTCTCTTATCTTTCTTACTATTTGCCCTGTATATTAATATTACCAATTCTGTCGTTTCTTTTTTAAATTGTTCTCCTAGTGTATACTTGAACTCCTTTTTAAATCCTCTGACTAACATATACATTTCTAGCGTAAGATCATATGTTGATTTAAATATTGGTAGCT
>MWBX01000001.1 GCA_002069755.1 Parcubacteria group bacterium ADurb.Bin247 | reverse complement strand
TGTTTTTCTAATACTTCTTTTGTTATAAAATATTCCTCATCTCTAAAATCTTTAGAGGCAAGGATTATTGCAATATTAGTCTTCATTTTCTTTTTTTTCTTTTTTAATAATTGCCCAGTGGAAGATGTATAGAGGAAGAGCTATTAAAATCATTGTTAATGAATTAACTATTCTATTTTCTCTTTCTGATCTATAGCATGCTTCACCAGTGTTTGTTTCTTGCCATGCTTCATAATCTCTAATCATTGATTCTATTTTTTCATTTTGATCAACAGTTAATCCTTCTAAGTTTTTCAAGTCAACTGAAGAGATATAGTAAGGATAATTATAGCAAACACTATAATCTCTTTTTTCTGCTTCTTTGAATATAGTTGCTTTTAATGTTGTATTAGCTAAGTTACCTATTCCTATTGCTAAAAATATTAAACTTAATAATGATACGACATATAAATAAAAAGTTCTTACTGTTTTTATTGTTTTATCCATATGCGCTTATCCTATCATTTAGAAAAAGGGTTGACAAGAGTAAAATAATTTAATATGTATTATCTATGCCGTTAACAAAACGTCATCCTAGCAAAGGCGAAAGGAAAAATCTTTTCAAAAAAGGCATAGTTCCTTCAGAAAAAAAACATTATAACAATAATGTGAAAAGGAAATTTACTCAAGAGGAGTACAATGAAATCTATGGGATTTCTGAAAAATAACACTCCTCTTTTTTATTATAAAAAAAGAGAGTTGTTAGCTCTACTTTTTATTTTTGTTGGTTTTAGCGTCTTTAACTATTTCTTTCCAATTATTTTTCAAGTCATTTACTACTGTTTCAAGCTCATCTTTATCAACGTTTTTTAGCTTACTATATTTTTTAGAGATCTCATCAACGATCTCATAATATATTGGTTCTGTTATTTCTTTTACTTTTTCAAATTTTTCTATTATGTCCCCCTTTATTTTTACAGACAAGCTTGATATAGCTTTGCGATTCTTTTTACCTTCAGGACCGAAGAGAAGATATGCTGCCGCTGTTGCAGCTGCGATTCCAACTCCTATTCCTACTGCTGTTCCAAGAGAACTTTTTTTAGGTGTAGCTTTTTTAGGCATATTTTTTTTATTTATTATAATTATTAGTATTATTATAATTTCCCTAATACTTCTTGTCAAATAAAAAAAGCAGTTTAGAGTCTTGCTGGACTATTCACATTCTATGATTTCATCAATAGGTGCATTGTCTCTTCTTTTGGGAAGATCAAGCCTTCTGGCTTGTTCTTCGTCGGCATCTATAATGCCGGCGATCTCTTCCCTTACAATTTTCTTTTCTCCGAGAAGAGCTTTTTGCAGAGAAATCTCTTTTTCAATTTTTTTTCTAAGGAATTCTCTTTTTTCTTCATTTCCCACTGCTTCTTGATACCTCTCAATGAGAGATACCATTTTTTTTGAGTGGATTAATAACCACTCTATCGTTACCTCTGTTAACATAGCAAGCATTATAATACAAAAGTATTTATTTGTCAACGCTTGGGCTAATCTTGCTTTCAGGTGTATTTCATTGTATGCTTATTACTAGTAATAATAATTTTAAAAATATGAATCAAAAAGAAACAATTTATATCGTTGGGCATAAATCTCCTGATACAGATGCAGTTTGTTCGGCTATTGCCTATTCTGAATACTTAAAACACAAAGGAATAATTGCTGTTCCAACTATTTGTGGAGAATTAAATCCAGAGACAAAATATGTTTTAGAATATTTTGGTGTTGAAGAGCCGGTTAATATGTGTTCAATCAAAGATAAAAAGGTTATTCTTGTTGACTATAATGAAAATAGCCAAGGGTTTATTAATCTTGAAGATGCTAACGTTGTAGAGGTTATTGATCATCACAAGATAGGATTTTCTTCATCTAATCCAATAAGGTTTGAGATAAGACCATATGGATCAACAGCTACAATTATTGCTAAGAAGCTATTTAATAGCACTACATTTAAAATAACAAGACCGATTGCTGGTATTTTGCTTTCTGCTATTCTTTCAGATACAGTTATTTTTAAATCAAGCACAACTACATCAATTGATGTCAGGATAGCTGAAGAATTATCTAAAATTGCAGAGATAGATGATGTTCAAAGGTTTGGTATAGAGCTTAAAAAGAAGAAGTCATCTCTTAAAGGAATGACGGCAGAGCAAATAATAAAAGCTGATTTTAAGAGTTTTGAAGTTGGTAATAATAGTTTTGGAATTGGTCAGATAGAAGTGGTTGATTTATCAGAAGCAAATGAAAGAAAAAATGAATTAATTGAAGAATTAAACAAAATAAAAGAAAAAGAAAATTTTCTTTTTGTTATCTTAATGGTTACTGATATTATTAATGAAGGTTCTCAATTATTGTTGAGCAATGGCTGTGAATCAATTTCTTTTAATGAAGAAATAAAAGATAATTCTGTCTATATCAAAGGGATGATGTCTAGAAAGAAAGATTTAGTTCCTCAAATTATGGAATCTATTAAGTGATAATAAGGTTCTTTTTTATTTAATTAATTGTCTTGCCTTATCAAAAAGATATCCTATTCTACTATTTTTAACTTCTTCTCCGTATTTATTTTCTACTTGAATAAAGCACTGAGCCGCATCTTGTGATAATACCCATGTACACTCATTATTTATTAGTTTACAAGA